>SBGC01000087.1 GCA_006226985.1 Bacillota bacterium
TATAATAGCAAAACTAAATAAATACATAGCAAAAAGGCTGAAGCTATTTTGAAAAAATTATAGATATCCAAGTTCAAGCATTAGCGAAAAGGGTGTAAAACATGATATAATATGTATGAAATTTTAAGGAGGAAAGCTATGATTTTAATTAGACATCATAACGAAGGTGAACTCAAACCTTATTTCTATTTTGCACTCGAAGAATATGTATTAACGCATTTGCTCAAAGATGATGAGACATACTTTTTTACTTGGGAAATTCACGGTGTTGTCATTGGGAAAAATCAAGTTATTGAAAACGAAGTCAATTTATCTTTCTTGAAAGAAAACAATATAGACATTTATCGAAGACCGACAGGTGGAGGTTGTGTTTATGCAGATCATCGAAACACAATGTTTTCCATCATAACTAAAAGAACAAATAAAGAGTTTACGTTTAAAACTTATTTATCCAAAATTATTGATTCGATGAAATTGCTCGATATTAACATCGAATTTTCTGGTAGAAATGATTTACTTTATGAGGGAAAGAAAATATCAGGCAATGCTTTTCTTCAAAACAAGTATGGTATGCTCATGCATGGTACTTTCTTATACGATTGTGATTTAGAAACGATGGTTAGAGCGATTACACCAAGTGATGAAAAACTTGTATCAAAAGGTATTGATTCTGTGAGATCTCGCGTAACAAATTTAAAACCATATCTTAATGGATTAACACAAGAACAGCTCATTAAGCATTTTGAAAATACACTAACTAATCAAACATATCATTTATCAGATGAAGAAATTAAGATGATAACTGAAATGGCTAAGAAATATGAATCAAAAGACTGGATCTATAAAAAACAACCTGCATATACCAAGATTTTAAAGAAAAGAATACCCGGTGGTTTATTCGAAATTAAACTTGACTTACATGAAGGTGTAATTAAACATATAGCCATTCAAGGGGATTTCTTTGATAAAAAGTCATTAACTCCTTTTCAGGAAGCTTTTATAGATAAACATTACGATAAAGTTACCATTCAAAAGATATTATCTGATTATCATATAGAAGACTATATTTTAGATGCACAAACTGAAGCATTCAAAGAACTTCTTTATGAAGGTGTGCTTGGGGAATAAGAAAAACAATAATCCATATGATATTGTTGATTAAGCATAGCGCTTTTATAGTTTTTTTGTTAAAATATAAGAGAAAGCGAAAGGTGGTACCGCTATGAAAGAAAAAGAACCAAAGGTAACTAAGGAAAAGAAGGTTAAAGAACCTAAAAAAACAAAAGAAAAAGAACCTAAAGCTCCTAAAGAAAAAAAGGTAAAGGAACCTAAGGTTAAACCACAGAAAATGCCGAAAGTTAAGCAACCAAAGCAAATTAAAAATCGTGAAAAATGGACAAAGAAATATTTTAAGAAATTTTCAGGACGTTCACAGGATTCATACGATTTGATGTTGCTTGAGGATTATGAAAAGGCGATTGATCGTGCACACAAACTCTTAAACATCACACAAAATGATTATGATAAACCAGTGATTATTACCATTCCTGATGCATTTGGATCAAAGGATCATGTGACCTATCGTATTGATAAAAAACCCGATGGTTCATATACACGATTATTTGATCAAGCCATGCTTAATATACTATTCTTTGGTGAAGATGCACTCTATTATTATCAAGTGAATGTTGATCACAGAAATGGACATTTTGGATATGATCAAGCCGGTGAGTTTAGTTATTTTGATGTGGTTCATATTGAAACACAATTAGCTTATGATGATAATGATAAGCCTAAGTTCATTACATTAGACCTTCATATAGGATTATCTGACGGGCAAAAAATATCACTACATCTTAGAAACCATCGCATCCATGAACATTATGAATTACCTGAGTTAATTACAAAAGAAGAGGAAGAAATCATATCTACTTTAAAACAAAAAGTTCGCATGAGTAGACAAGTATAAAGAACCCTTTCGAGGGTTTTTTAAAATGATGATTTTTAATTGACTTATCAAGATTTATTATGTATAATATTTTCGTTGAGGTGATATTATGAAATTTTCAATTCATGACTTAAAAGAAAAAACCTCAATCGACTTCATCTGTGATTTTAAAAACGAAATTCTGCAGACACCAGATATCTTATCGATTGAGCCAGCTTATGTGACCGCTGATATTCGTTTTGCAAATGATGAATTGTATCTCCAGTTTAAAATTGATTGTCACATGATTCTTGCATGTTCGAAAACACTAAAACCAGTGCCCTACCATATGCAATTTGAAGAAACACTCATTTTTGGAGATGATGAAGATTCAGATTTCCCACTCACTGATCCACTTGAGTTAGGTGAAGTCATTTACGGATTAATCATATCCGAAAAACCTTATACCATCTATCATCCAGATGCAAAAGACGTTACTTTTGAAAAAGAGAAAAGTCCACATCCTGCATTTGCTGAATTAGATAAGACTTACAAGAAATAGGAGGTGAACAGATGGCTGTTCCATTTAGAAGAACGGGTAAAACTGCAAAGAGAAAGAGAAGAACACACTTCAAATTAACTGCTCCAGCATTAGTTGTTTGCCCACAGACAGGTGAATTTACACTTCCACACCGTGTAACACCAAACAGTGGTTACTACAAAGGACAACAAGTTTTAACCAAAAAAGAATCCAAACAGGATTAAGAAGGGTGCTAAAAAGCACCTTTTTCTTTTATAAAATAGATAAAAAAATGTTATGATATTTATGAGAAAGAAGTGATGATATGAAGCATGAAACAGTTTTAAAAGATGAAGCAATCCATTACTTAAACATAAAACCTAATGGCATTTATGTTGATGGTACACTCGGTGGTGCTGGTCATTCCATAGAAATCTTAAAAAAACTAAAACAAGGTTTTTTATATGCCTTTGATCAAGATGACTTTGCAATCGCTTATGCTAAAGAAAGACTAAAGGATTTTAATCGTTATCAAATCATCAAATCCAATTTTAGATATTTAAAACATGAACTTAATAGATTAGGTGTCGATAAGATTGATGGTTTATTACTCGATTTAGGATTATCATCATTTCAAATTGATGATGAAGCTAGAGGGTTCACATACTTAAAAGATACGAAGCTCGATATGCGTATGGATCAGCAGCAAAATGTGACAGCCGAAACGATTCTAAACACCTATTCTGTCGATGAATTAGCTAAAATTTTCTTTGTTTATGGAGAAGAAAAAAACGCGTATAAAATCGCGAATCGAATTGTATTAAATCGCCCCATGAAGACAACAATGGATCTTGTAAAAATCACTGATATCGTCAATCGAAATGAAAAAGGACATAGTGCAAAGCGCGTTTTTCAAGCTTTGCGTATTGCTGTTAATGATGAACTCAGAGTTCTTGAAGAAGTTTTAAAAGATGCAGTCGAAATGCTTAACCCAGATGGAAGGCTTGTTGTGATAACCTTTCATTCACTTGAAGATCGCATTGTCAAACATTTTTTTAAGGAAGAAAGTACAGTCAATGTTCCAAAAAATTTACCTATTATGCCTATCGATTCAGATTTAGAGATATTGACACGAAAGCCCATCTATCCAAGTGAAGAAGAATATGAGCGAAACTCTCGCAGCAAGTCCGCTAAACTTCGTGCCTTAAGGAGAAAAGTATGAACATAGCACTCATTGCCCATGATAAAAAAAAGCCTGAATTGTTAAGCTTTGTTAAAAGACATCTTGAAGTTTTGAAAACACATCATCTTTACGCAACAGGAACAACAGGATCAATTATAAGAGATAAAACAGGTTTAAAAATTAGTTTAAAAAAATCAGGTCCATTAGGTGGCGATCAAGAAATTGGTTCGATGATTGCTAATGGTAAACTTGATTTAGTTATATTTTTTAGAGATCCACTCACTGCCCAACCTCATGAACCTGATGTATCTGCACTTTTGAGACTTAGTGATGTTTATCAAATACCAATTGCAACACATGTGAATTCTGCAGAACTATTTATGAAAGCACTTGAGAAAAAAATAAAAGAGTAGACACCATTTTCGGTCTACTCTTATTTTTCATTATTTTCTTTTTTTCGACGCTGAGATAATAATCCGAATATACTCTAAGTCAAAATCCTTAAATGCAGGATGTGTACTTAAGTAATCAAAAATCTCAGGATTATTTACTTCAGTAATTTCATTGGTTTCTTTATTCATAATATGAATATGAGAATCTGCACCATGC
>SBGC01000088.1 GCA_006226985.1 Bacillota bacterium
ACTACCTTGCTCTACACGAATCAAGGCACTAAAGCAAACAATGACAAAAATATCATCTAGCGATGCACCAGCTAAGATCATATGAGGAACTCGCTGATCATGCCCCTTTTTTTGATGAATGAGTTCAATCATTCTCGGAACAATCACAGCTGGCGATACTGCAGCAACGATGGTACCTAAAATCGCAGCATCCATATAGGATATATCAAATATAAGTGGTGCAAATATAGTGATTGCAACCATCTCAAATAATGCAGGGACAAAAGATAGTAATAAAGCAGGTCTTCCGATTTTCTTCAAATCTGAAAGATCAAGTGATAAACCAGCACGTATTAAAATAACGACAAGTGCTATCTGTCTAAGTTCCGTTCCTTGATCTAATATACTTTGATCAATTAAGTTAAAAACATACGGTCCTAAAAGAATACCTGCGATGAGCATACCTATCAAACGAGGAACTCTCAATTTAGAAGCAACAAACGAAAGGAATAAACTGAAAAGAACGATAAGTGATAGACTAAGTAACATGATATATTCTCCTTAAAAAAAGCCCCTAACAATAAAAAATTGTTAGAGGTCATTAGCAATTGCGGTTTTAGAATCATCTAAGGGAGACGTCATTCCCTGTGCTTAATTATACAGTGAATTTTAATAAAATCAAGATTCTTCTTTCATTTGATTAGATTCTTCTTTTCTTACAAAAGGAATTAACATCGAAACACGTTCTTGATATGCTTGATATTCAGGTCGAGATAGCATTATTTTTGTCTCCATCATCGGAATACTAATAAAAAGAAATAAAGATGTCATAAGTATAGGAGAAATGATGTGAATATCAATTTTTAGTGTTGCACCTAAATAAATGATATATAACCCCCACCACACCATGATTTCACCAAAGTAATTGGGGTGTCTTGAGTATTTCCATAGACCCTCTTCAATACATTTCTTTTCACCTTTTGTTTTTTCTTTAAATGCTCTCATTTGCTCATCACTGATATATTGGATCAACGCTGCGAAAATCATGATGAAAAATCCGAGAAAAACAATTGGAAATGATTGAACAGATGTAAATACTAATTTTTCAATCGTAAGTAGTTGAATAAAAACAATGGCAGTTGGCATTAAATGAATCCCAAAAAGATTCGATATGAGATAAAGTTTAGGTGCTTTATGTTTGATTAACGTATATCGCCAATCTTGTTCCTGAAACCCAATCCAACCTTTTGCCCAATTATATGTTAATCTCATACTCCAAACCAAGATACCTAAAAAGATTAAAACATTAAGTGTTGTCCATGATGCTTTAAAATAGTCCATTAATAAGATGAATATTACAGGTGGTTGTATACTCCAGTAAGGATCATATAATGATGCATTCTTAAAAATGATCCCTAGTATCCATATAAAAAAGGTTGCTGCAACATTCGCAATAAAAACATTGAACATGATAGATTCAAAAGTTAACGAATTGAAAACAAGAACACCGATGAGTGTTGCGATGATATAGATGAAAAGAATCAAAATCATTGATGGATATTTTTTATGCATAGTGTTCCCCTTTGTTTTTTTTATAGGATACCACAGAATTCTCTAATAAAGAACTTCATCAGGAATTTTTTGATAAATAAGATATGCAAATCCTATTTTTAATATATCAAATGGTACAAAAGGAATAAGGCTTAACAAGGCTCTCCAGTAATTAATTGATAAGGAATAACTCAACCAAATATTTGCAAGTAAATAAAGAAGTGGGATTGCTAATAATATACTAATTAATAAATCAAACCACATCTTTTTCGTCTTTGATTTGAGTAATGAGATCCCAAGAGCTAGGAAAGGAAACAGGATAAGAAATCCTCCTGTAGGACCTACAATTATTTGAAATCCACCCTGTGCTCCACTAAAGACAGGAAGTCCTGCTGCGCCTAATAACAAGTAAATAAAACAGGATAAAAAGGCTTCAGATGGTTTAAGTAAAAACCCTATTAAAACGACTAATAGGGTTTGCAGCGTAAAAGTAATATTCACATAAGGAACAAGAAATGGTGGAAACAAATATACAGAAACGGAGATCATTGCTGCGAATAAAGATATACGAATCATTTGTTTCATACTGATCATACGATTCTTTGATACTCCTTCATTAACGTGTTTAAAAGTGCTTCGAATAACTGATCAACATCGTATGTTTGATCGTTTTCAATTTTTAAAGAGGTTGCTTTTGGATGGTTGAATACCGTTTGATTAACGTTCATTCCAATACCAATCACAGCGTAATTAAATGCATCATAATCAGATTGTGTTTCTATTAATATGCCACAAATTTTTTTATCATCAACGTATAAATCATTTGGCTCTTTAAATGAGACGAGTATACCATGTTCATGTAAAAAATTCATTAATGCTGTGATAACCCAACTTTTAATTTTATACATTTGATCAAACTTAATGTCTTTAAGTAAAATTGAGAATAAAATATTATCTTTAGGTTCAGATTCCCATTTACGATCAAACTGACCTCTACCCTCCGTCTGATGATCAGCTCGAATAATGGTCATATGTGGAAAATATGTATGGTTTTCTTTTAGAAAATTGGAGGTTGAATCTACCTCATCAAATTCTAGTAATGTATAGGGGATCATTTATTTCCAACAGCAAAAGAAATCTCTGTTTCACAAACAAGTTGATCACCGACATAAGCTTTCGCTACACCGTAGCCAAAATTCGATCGAATTTTCGTCAGTTCACATTCAAGAATGAGCTTATCACCAGGGACAACACTTTTTCTAAATTTAGCGTTTTTAATCCCTGTAAATAAGGCGAGTTTCCCGTGATAATCAGGATGGGTTAATAAAATGGTTGCTCCTACTTGAGCAAGTGATTCAATGATAAGTACACCTGGCATAACAGGTGTTCCTGGAAAATGTCCTTGAAAATAAAATTCATTTTCTGTGATGTACTTGATACCTACTGCTCTTTTGAGTGGTTCAAGTTCAATTATTTCATCTAATAATAGAAATGGATCACGATGAGGTATAAACTTTTTAATATCTTCTTGTGTCATCATAGGGATACCTTCTTAAAGATGATGGCAGCGTTTTGACCACCAAAACCAATGTTTATATTCATCGCATATTCCATATCGCGATGAACTGTTTTGTTTGGAGTGTAATTAAGATCACACTCTGGATCTGGTTGATCCAAATGAATTGTTGGAGGAATATCTCCTGTTGTTAGTGCCTTGATTACAGCAATCGTCTCAATCGCACCAGCAGCACCAAGTGCATGACCAGTCATTGATTTTGTCGAACTGATATTGACTTTGTAAGCTGCATCTTTAAATGCTTTTTTGATACCAAGTGTTTCATATTTATCATTTAAAACAGTTGATGTTCCATGTGCGTTAATATATCCCATTTGATCAGGACTAATTTTTGCATCTTCTAAAGCTTGTGTGAGACATGCAGTAATTCCACTCGCTTCTTCATCAGGTGAAGTCATATGGAATGCATCTGCAGTTGTACCATAACCAACCATTTCACAAATAATAGGTGCACCACGTTTAATTGCGTGTTCATATTCTTCTAAAATAAGTATTCCTGCACCTTCAGCGATGACAAATCCAGAGCGTCTAGCATCAAAAGGAACGGATGCAACATCAGGATCGTTTGAGAAGTTAAGTGCTTTTAAGCTTGCAAATCCACCGACACCAATTTCATTGATTGGAGCTTCAGAACCACCTGTAATTGCTATTTCTAAATAACCGTCTCTAATATATCTAAATGCTTCACCAATCGAATTGGTAGCTGCTGAACATGCAGTGACTTGTGGAAGATTGGGTCCATATGCTTGATATTCAATGCCTATTTTTGCACCAATTAAGTTTATGATTGAATTAGGAATGAAAAAAGGAGATATTCGATCTTGTCCACGTGTGACACTTGTTTTGGTTTCTTCATAAATCGTATTTAATCCACCAATACCACTACCGACGAAAATTCCAAAACGATGACGATTAATATCTGCACCTTCTAATTTAGCTTGTTTGTATGCTTCTTGTGTAGCAACCATGGCTAAATTTGTAACACGATCAGAACGTCGAATCTCTTTTCTATCTAAATAATCTTCAAAATTTAAATTTTTAACTTCACCAGCAATTTTCACTTTTGAATTAGTCGCATCAAATAATGTAATAAAATCAATTCCATTTTTACCCGCTACTAAATTCTTAAATGATTCTTCAACTGTATTTCCTACGGGACTTAATAATCCCATACCTGTAACAACGACACGTCTTTTCATAAGACCTCCTACATCACTAACCCGCCATCAACCTCGAGGGTGTGGCCGGTAATATAAGCAGCTTGTTCTGAGGCTAAAAAAGCAACAGCATAAGCAACTTCAGTTGCATCTCCAAAACGTTTAAGTGGTATTTGTTTTTGCCAAGCATCAACAATTTCTGGAGCTAATTTTTTTGTCATTTCTGTTTCTATGAATCCTGGAGCAACCGCATTCACTGTAACTCCACGACCTGCAAATTCTCTTGCTAATGCTTTGGTAAGGCCAATAACACCAGCTTTTGCAGAACTATAATTGGATTGTCCTGCATTGCCCATCACACCAGAAACACTTGAGATATTGATGATTCTGCCATAACCTGATTTCATAAGTGTTTTGGCTGCATGCTTACACACATTCCATACACCTTTTAAATTTGTATTAATGACACGATCAAATTGATCTTCTTGCATCCGTAAAATAAGTGCATCATCAGTGATACCTGCATTATTAATAACGATATTTAATGTACCAAATGTTTGTATCGCTTGATTCACTAATTTTTCAGCATCAAGGTAATTAGAAATATCAGCTTGAACAGCTAAAGCTTTTCCACCCATTCCTTCAATTTCTGAAACTAAAGATTTCGCTTTTTCTTCACTTCTATTGTAATTAACAACAACAAATGCTCCTCTTTTTGCTAGTTCTAAGGATATATATCGCCCAATACCTTGAGCTCCTCCAGTAACAATAGCAACTTTATTTAATAAATCCATGTGTGTTTAACCATCCTTTTAAGTTTTCTAAATCATCTATCTTTGATAGGTTTATCACTTCTAAGTTTACATTAATTTTCTTAATCAGTCCACTTAAAACTGTACCAGGACCTACTTCGATAAAGTGAGTGAAACCATTTTCTTCCATATGTTTGATGGATTGAGAAAAAAGAACAGGTGAATATATTTGTTTTTCCATCTCAGTTTTTAATTTCTTTATGTCTAAAGGTTGACTGGTTGTATTCATATAGATAGGATATATGGGGTTCCCATATGTTATATCTTTTAAGTAATCAGTAAGGTTTTCACCGGCTTTTTTCATGAGTGGTGAATGAAATGCCCCACTCACATTAAGAATCATAGCTCTTTTTGCACCTTTTTCCTTACACTTCTCACAAGCAAGTTCAACTGCTTTTTCATCTCCACTAATGACTGTTTGAATCATTGAATTATAATTCGCACATACGACTAATCCTTCTTGGATAGATGCACATATGTCTTCGATAATCGCTGGTTCTAAACCAATAATAGCAGCCATCTTTCCGTGATTTTCTTTTGCACATTGATCCATGAAGATAGCACGTTGTTGAACAATCTTTAATAGTTCTTCATAAGAAAAAACCTCTGCTGCATAATATGCACTGTACTCACCTAAACTAAATCCTAAAACACCATCGATATGCACATTTAGCTTCTTAAGTTCATCAAACGCAAATATGGTAGCAAGTAGCATTAAAGGCTGTGTATAAACTGTTTGGTTCATCTCACCTTGCTCAGATAACAATATTTTTTCAACATCATATCCTAAAATTTGTGATGCTTTTATGAGTTTTTCTTGTGTTTCTTCACGATGTTTTGTAAAATCTAGTCCCATCCCTACATATTGAGAGCCTTGACCTGCAAATACGATTCCTAATTTCCCCATTATAATACACTCAATTCTTTCTTATATTGTTCAACACCATCAAAAAGTGATGAAATAACTTCTTTTACAGATCGAATTTCTTTTACTAACCCAGCAATTTGGCCAGCCATAAAAGATCCTGTATCCATATTTCCATCAAAAACAGCACGTCTTAATGATCCTAACGTGAGTTTTTCTAATTCTTCAAGTGGAATACCTTCAGAAGACATACGAATATACTCAATAGCCATTTTGTTTTTTAAAACGCGTACTGGAGCACCAGTTCCACGTCCAGTCACAACAGTATCTGTATCTTTTGCATGAATAACCTTTTGTTTATAGTTATCATGAATCGGACATTCTTTCGTAGCGAGTAAAACTGTTCCTACTTGGACACCTTTAGCTCCGAGTGCGAAAGCAGCTAAAACACCTCGTTGATCAGCAATGCCTCCTGCCGCAATGACAGGGATTTTTACGGCATCGCTAATTTGTGGAATAATCGCCATCGTTGTTAATTCTCCAATGTGTCCACCGGATTCAGTGCCTTCAGCAACAACTGCATCAGCACCTTGTCGCTCCATACGTATAGCAAGAGCAACTGAAGGAACAACGGGAATAACAACAATACCTGCTTTTTTCCAAGATTCCATATAGATTCCTGGAGAACCAGCTCCTGTTGTTACAACTTTCACACCTTCTTCAATAACAACTTTAGCTATTTCAGGTGCATGAGGACTCATCAACATAATATTGACACCGAAGGGTTTATCAGTCATTTTTTTACATTTGCGAATTTCTTCTCTTACCCATTCAGCACTATAACCACCAGCACCAATTAAACCGAGAGCACCGGCATTTGATACTGCTGCTGCTAGTTCAGCAGTTGCAACATTCGCCATACCACCTTGTATAAGTGGATATGTTGTGCCTAACAACTCATTTATATTTTTCATATATATTCCTAAAACTGTAAAATAGCAGATCCCCAGGTGAAACCACCACCAAAGCCTACTAAGAGCATTTTTTTATCTTTTAGATCGTTTTTCTCTGCATATTCTGCAATCGTAATCGGAATACTTGCAGCTGAAGTATTACCATACTCAGCTAGATTGAGCATGAATTTTTCCATAGGTATACCTGAAGATTTAGCAACACTTTGAATAATTCGTTCATTTGCTTGATGAGGGATGATAATATCAATATCATCGATTGTCATCTTCGCATCATTTAGTATGTGATAAATGCTTTTTTCCATAATATCTACAGCAAACTGATAAACTTTTTTACCATCCATACGGATTTTATCAACAACTGTCAATGTATCATTCGTATCAGGTCTTGCTGCATTATAAAAAAACGCTTGTTCAGATGCTTTATCACTCGGTTCAATAATCATTGCTCCAGCTCCATCACCAAATAAAACACATGTGTTACGATCTGTATAATCAATGACATTAGTGAGTTTTTCTCCTCCAATGACTAAGGCTGCACGAAATCTTCCTGATTGAAGCATGGATGCAGCAACTTCAAGACCGTAAACAAAACCAGTGCAAGCAGCATTTATGTCAAAACTCATGACTTGATGATCTAAACCTAATTTTCCTTGAATAAAATTCGCAGTTGAAGGTGTAAATTGATCGCCTGTAATTGTTGCCATAACGATTAAATCGATTTTTGATTTATCATAATTTACACGATTAATCGCATCCATTGCTGCATAGTATGCCATATCAGATGTAAGTTCATCTACAGCTTTTCTTCTTCTTTTAATGCCTGTTCTTGTAGTAATCCATTCATCTGATGTTTCAACTAGTTTTTCTAAATCTTCATTCGTGACGATTAAAGGTGGCGTATACTTGCCACTTGATATGATTTTAATCTTTGGATGTTGTCTCATGTGATTCTCCTTGTTCGATAAAAACTCCCATCTTTCTATACTTTTGATATCTTCTATCAAGTAATTTAGATTCTGTAAGTTTATTTAGTTTGTTTAAAGCTTTGGTTAACTCTACTTTGATTTCCTCTAAAGCTGGTGATAGATTGATATGAAGGCCTTCACCCTCAGGAATCATTTGATCAATAACTTTGAGGTCCATTAAATCTTCAGCTGTCAATTTCATGATAGATGCTGCATGATCAGCTTTAGATGCATCTTTATAAACAATCGATGCAAACCCTTCTGGTGATAAAATCGCATAAATCGCATTTTCGAGCATCATAATATGGTCTCCAACACCAATGGCTAATGCACCACCTGATCCGCCTTCACTTAATACTAAAACAACGATTGGTGTTTTTAAACCAATCATCTGTTGCAAATTATAAGCGATGGCTTGTGCTTGACCTCTTTCTTCTGCACCAATACCAGGATAGGCACCTGGGGTATCGATAATGCACAAAATCGGTCTCTTAAATTTTTCTGCTTGTCGCATTAAGCGAAGCGCTTTACGATATCCTTCAGGATGTGGCATCCCAAAATTATGTTTAATCTTATCTTCTGTTGTAATGCCTTTTTCTTCTGCAATAATCGTTATTGGTAATCCATTAAACGTGGCAATCCCACCAATAATCGCTTCATCATCACCAAAACCACGATCACCATGGAGTTCGATAAAGTCATTAAATAGTTCTTTGATAATCGTTTGACTTGTCGGTCTTTTTGGATGTCTAGCGAGTTTAACTTTTTCCCATGCAATATTACTCATGCGACACCTTCTTTCCTTGGTGAAGCAAGAGAAGGCGATATAATGTCTTTCTCATATCTTTACGATGAACGACTAAATCAACTTGACCATGATCAAGTTGAAATTGATCTGTTTGAAATCCTTCTGGAAGTTCTTGTCTGATAGTTTGTCGTATAACTCTCGCTCCAGCAAAACCAATAAGTGATGATTTTTCAGCAATTTGAATATCTCCAAGTGACGCAAAGCTTGCTGCGACACCACCTGTTGTTGGATTTGTCATGACACTAATATAAAGTAATCCTTTTTGATCAAAATAATGAAGTGCAGCTGATGTTTTAGCCATTTGCATGAGTGATAAAATACCCTCTTGCATACGTGCACCACCAGATGCTGAAAAAATGATGAGTGGTAATTTTTCTTTAGTTGCGTGTTCGATAAGTCTAGTCACTTTTTCTCCCACAGCAGAGCCCATACTACCCATCATGAAATTACTATCTAACACACCAATCGCACAAGGTATTCCAACAATAGTTGCTGTTCCTGATAAAAAGGCTTCATTAAGTTTTGATAATTTTTTTCCTAAACTTAATTTATCTTCATATTCAGCCATGTTTAGTGGATTGACAGACGTCAAACTTCGATCAAGTTCAACAAAAGAGCCATGATCCACGGTTAAATAAAGTCTCTTTTCTGCACCCATACGGAAATGAAACTCACAGTATGGACAAATGGAATGATTAGCCTCGAGAGCTTTCTCATAAATCGCTGCACCACATTGGTCACACTTAATAAAGAGCCCATCAGGAATGTCGATAGGTTCGACGATTGTATTCTTTTTACGTATATTTTTCTTGAAATCTTCAAGCTTTTCTTTTCGTTGCGTTAAGAAATCATTCACGTCGCTCAGCCTCCACGAGTGCATTGAAGCGCGTGATAAATCCTGTATCATATTGTCCTTTAATAAAATCAGGATTATGCATAATTAAATATTGATATTCAATATTCGTTTGTATACCTTCAATGACAAATTGTTCAAGAGCTACTCTCATTTTTTTAATTGCTTCTCTACGTGTAGGCGCATGGACAATGAGTTTTCCAAGCATAGAATCATAAAATGGAGGAACGATATATCCTGGATAAATATGTGTATCAATCCGAATACCGATACCCCCGGGGAATAAAATATTTGTAATCTTACCAGGCGTAGGCATGAACCCTTTTAGCGCATCTTCAGCATTAATGCGACACTCAATAGCATGTCCATTAATCTTAACATCTCTTTGCTTAAACGATAATTCTTTACCATAAGCTACTCTAATTTGTTCTTTGACTAAATCAATACCTGTAATAGCTTCAGTAACAGGATGTTCGACTTGAATACGTGTATTCATTTCGATAAAGTAAAAGTTACCTTTAGGATCTACTAGAAATTCAATCGTTCCAGCATTGACATACTCAATAGCCTTTGCTAATTTAATCGCAGCTGCACCAATCTTACGTCTTAAGATGTCATTTAAAACAGGTGAAGGTGTTTCTTCAATCATTTTTTGATTTCTACGTTGCATTGAACAATCACGTTCAAAAAGATGCACAACATTTCCTTGTGTATCTGCCATAATTTGTATTTCAATATGTCGTGGTGATTCAATATACTTTTCTATATATAATGATTTATCACCAAACGAAGTTTCTGCTTCCATCGATGTACGATCAAAAGCACTCAAAAATTCCTCATCTGAGCGTACAATACTGATGCCACGACCACCGCCACCACTGGAAGCTTTAATCATGACTGGATATCCAATTTTTTTCGCTATTTTTAATCCTTCTTGAGGATTTTCTATAATACCGTCACTACCCTCTACAATGGGTACACCACTCGATTTTGCTATTTCTCTTGCTGAAGCTTTATCGCCGATAGCAGCAATCGTTTTTGATTTTGGTCCTATAAACGTAATATTACAACTTTCAACCATTTCAACAAAATCACTATTCTCAGATAAAAATCCGTATCCAGGATGAATGGCATTACATCCTGTAGAAATGGCTGCTGATAGGACATGATTCATGTTTAAATAAGATTCTTTGCTGGAGTTTCCTCCAATACAGATACTTTCGTCAGCAATTTTTACATGAAGTGAATCTTTATCTGCTGTTGAATAAATAGCAACTGTTTCAATACCAAGCTCTTTCGCTGCACGTATAACACGTACGGCAATTTCGCCACGATTCGCAACTAAAATCTTATTTTTCATGATCTTCACCGACTCGCATCAGTACATGATCAAATCCGACAACATCTCCATTACGAACAAAAACTTCTTTGATCATACCTGTATAAGGTGAAGTAATCTCATTCATAATTTTCATGGCTTCAATGATACATACAACTTGGCCTTTTTTAACATGCTGACCAACTTCAACAAATGGTTTCCCATGAGGAGTTGATGAAGCATAAAAAGTACCCACGAGTGGTGATTTTATTGTATTTTGTAAATTTGTTTGTATATTTTTTGTAGGGGTTTCAATTTCTTTAGGTTGTGAAGCGACTGGTTTTACATCTTCCTTTTCAATAATTTCGTTCGTTTTATTCTTTGAAAGTTTCAATTTGAAATCTTCCATTTCAAGTTCAAGAGTCATTAGCGATGAAGACTCAAAATCCTTGATAATACTTTGTAT
>SBGC01000024.1 GCA_006226985.1 Bacillota bacterium
GCTTGCACTGAATGGCATTGTTGCTCTTGAGTTAGCACAAGCTACAGGTGTTGGTGATTTAGGCTTTCACATTTATTTTAATAATATTTTAGCAATGACACTCTTTTCAGGATTAGTCTTTATCTTCCTAGGTGGATTGAAACTAAGAGGTGATCGTGTTGAAATATCAAAAGCTGGAAAAATAAACCGCATTCAATTAATAACCATTATCAGTATCATTATCTTAGTTCTTTGGGTAATGATAGGCGGTGTTAATGTCGGATTTGCAGCTTTCTCATTATCAGCTATTTTATTGTTGCTCAATGCAGCAGATCAAAACAAAGCCATATCAGGTGTACCTTGGTCAACAATTCTTTTAGTTTGTGGGACAGCAGTTTTAATATCTGTTATTGATGAACTAGGTGGGGTTGATTTACTAACATCATTTTTAGCGAAACTGATGAATAAGCATACAGCAGTGCCCATTATGGCTATATTATCAGGTGTTATGTCGATGTTTAGTTCTGCAGTAGGTGTCGTTATGCCCACACTAATTCCAACAACAGTGAGTTTATCCCAAGAACTTGGAAATGTCGTCACACCATCTGTTTTAACGATTACAATTGCAGTAGCATCACATATCGTTACAGTAAGTCCACTATCAACGATGGGAGCTCTTGCATTAGCGAGCTCACCAGAACATGTGGATCGCAAAAAATTATTTAAAGATTTAATACTTTCAGCATTTGTGAGTGTCATCTTCATCGCTATCTTGTTATGGATCATGAATGCATTAAATTTATTCTTATAAAGGAGGACATATATCGATGGAAGATCATGTACAAATTATTAAACAGTATGTTGATAGAGCTCGTGCAGCACAAAAATTAATTAATGACTATACCCAAGAACAAATTGATCGTGTTTGTGTAGCTATTGGTTGGGAAGTTTATAACGATGATAACATCAAACGTTTAGCTGAAAAAGCAGTAGAAGATACAGGCATGGGAAATGTTGCTGACAAAATCATTAAGCATAAAAATAAAGTCTTAGGTGTTTTAAAAGATCTTAAAGGTGCGAAATCTGTAGGTCTTATTGAAGTTGATGAAAAAAAGAAAATTAAAAAATACGCAAAACCAGTCGGTGTTGTAGGTGCATTAACACCTGTAACCAATCCAACTGCAACACCTGCATCGAATGCGCCAACGATTTTGAAAGGTCGTAATGCAGTCATTTTTGCACCACATCCAAAAGCTAAGATTTCATCTAAAATGGCTGTTGATTTTATGCGAGAAGGCTTAAGAAAAGTAGGTGCCCCACTCGACCTTATTCAAATCATTGAAGAGCCCTCAATTGATCTCACAAATGAACTTATGAAGCAAGTAGATGTTGTGCTTGCAACCGGTGGAGGAGCGATGGTTAAAGCAGCATATTCATCTGGTCGTCCAGCTTATGGTGTTGGTCCTGGAAATTCAGTTCAAATGGTTGCTGAAGATGCAGATGTAAAAGATGCTGCAGCTAAGATTATCATGAGTAAAGCTTTTGACTATGCAACATCATGCTCTAGTGAAAATTCGGTCATCATTCATGAGTCGATTTACGATGAAATGATCAGTGAATTTGAAAAATTAGGAAGCTATTTTGTCAAAGGTGATGATCGTCATAAACTTGAAAATTACATGTGGCCAGTAAACGCTAAAGGATATCGTTCAATCAATGGAAAAATTGTTGCTCAATCAGCTGTAAAAATTGCTACTGAAGCACAAATTATCGTTCCTTCTACAACGAAAGTCATTCTTGTAGAAGGGGCAAAAGATATTGAAAAAGATTTTTTCTCACAAGAAAAATTATCGCCTGTTTTAACGGTTTTTAAGTATAAAACATTTGAAGAAGGCTATCATATACTTGTTCGCTTAACTGATAATTATGGAACAGGTCATTCTTGTGGTATTCATACAAAAAATGAAAGCTATATTCATCACTTAGGTGCACACATGAAATCAAGTCGCATCATGGTTAATCAAGCTCAAGCTCCTGCAAATGGTGGTGCATTCTTTAACGGTATGCCATCGACAGTTTCCCTTGGATGTGGTACATGGGGTGGTAATATTACAACTGAAAATATAAATTACAAGCATTTTATAAACGTTACATGGGTTTCTGAGTATTTCACACCAGAACGTCCAACAGACGATGATATTTTTGGTGAATATTTTAAATCTTTAAAGTAGGAGAACTCCATGAAATTATACGAATATCAAGCAAAAGAAGTATTTAAAGAAGCAGGCATTAACATTCCGAAGAGTGTATTAATTACGAACGCTTCTGAATTAGATGATGCCATACATTTTGTTGGATTGCCACTTGTTGTTAAATCACAAGTCTTGAGTGGTGGTCGTGGTAAAGCAGGACTCATCTCATTTGTCAAGACAGCAGAAGATGCTAAACATCATGTGAATCGACTATTTAATCATGAATTAAAGATTAAACATTTATTGATTGAAGAAGCTGTACAAATTGATAAGGAAATTTATGTATCCATCACCGTTGATCCTTATCAAGCAAAAGGTTTATTGATAGCAAGTTCTGAAGGTGGAATTGATATTGAAGAACTTGCGGTTACACAACCAGAAAAAATTATTAAAGAACCTATTGACCTTCGATATGGGTTAATGCCTTTTCAAGCCATACAAGTTTCATATGAACTAGGCTTAAATCCACTACAAACGAAAGAAATGTCAAAGTTACTTCTAAAGCTCTATGATGTTTTTAAGACATATGATTGTGAACTCGTTGAAATCAATCCTTTGTTTTTGACTAAAGAAGGTTTGTTTGTTGCTGGAGATGGGAAATTAATGATTGATGATAACTCACTTTTTAGACAATCACGTTATGAAAAAACACTCGATGATTATAAAACGCAAGCCGAATACGATGCCATTCAAGAAGGTATTCCTTTTATTCAGTTTGATGGAGATATTGGTTTGATGTGTGCAGGTGCTGGGCTTACCACGACTGTTTATGATTTAATCAACTATGAAGGTGGAAAAGTCGCCAATTATTTAGAATTTGGTGGTCCAAATTATAAAAAAGCAGTAAAAGCAATGGAAATTTGTTTAAAAGTCCCTTCAAAAGTTATCTTAATTGTGACCTTTGGAACGATTGCGCGAGCTGATGTTATGGCTGAAGGAATTGTTGAAGCAATTAATCGACTTAAGCCAGATCGTCCGATTGTTACGTGTATTCGGGGAACAAACGAAATTGAAGCCGTCCGTATTCTAAAGAATGCTGGCTTAGAGCCCATGTTTGACACAGAAGAGGCAGTCAGAAAAGCCGTTGCACTGTCGAAGGGGGTATAATATGAGTATATTTATTGATCAACATACAAAAGTACTCGTTCAAGGTATAACTGGATCTGAGGGAAGCTTTTGGACAAAACATATGATTGAACTCGGAACGAAAGTTGTTTGTGGTGTAACACCAGGTAAAGAAGGTCAAGAAGTTGAAGGTGTACCAGTGTATCATACCGTTAAAAAAGCTGTTTCACTTCATGATGTGGATGCTTCTATGTTATTTGTACCTCCTAAACTAACAAAAGATGCCGTGATGGAAGCACTGCAAGCAGGGATTAAAAAAATAGTAACGATTGCTGATGGTATTCCATTACATGATATGGTTTTAATTCGTCAAGCAGCTAAAGAACATGGTGCGTTTGTTGTCGGAGGTAATACATCAGGTGTCATTTCACCTAAACTAGCTATGATGGGTTCATTTCCACATTGGATTGAGCGTGTTTATAAAAAAGGACATGTCGGTGTCATGACACGTAGTGGATCGTTAACAAATGAAGTTACAGCGATGATTGTTGAAGCGGGTTATGGTGTTTCAACATTGATTGGTGTCGGTGGCGATCCTGTTCCAGGAACTAGATTTGCAGAAATGCTACCATTTTATGAAGCAGATCCAGAAACAAATGCTGTGGTTATTATTGGTGAACTTGGTGGTACAATGGAAGAAGAAGTTGCAGAAGCAATAAAACAAAAAACATTCACAAAACCACTTGTAGCATTCTTAGGCGGTAGGACAGCACCTAAAGGACAAAAAATGGGTCATGCTGGAGCGATTATCACAGGTGGTAAAGGTTCAGTTGAGGACAAGATTAAAGCACTCACTGAAGTTGGAGCACTTGTTGCAGAACGTCCTCGCATGGTTGGGAAGTTACTGGAACAATTAAACGTAAAGAAAAGTTAAGAACATCAAGGATGAGTAAAAAGTAGACTTGATGGAGTCTACTTTTTTAAAAGAAACACATGTTTTAAAAAGAGGGGAGTCATTATGGATTATATCTATGTTAATAAAATGTTGAAAATCCCAATTTATAAACAAATATCCAATGCTATTGCAAAAGCTATTGATGAAGGATTATTAACGTATAATGACAGATTACCAACAGAAAAAGAGGTTTGTAGAACATTTTCAATTAGTCCAACTGTTGTGAAAATGGCTTATGAAGATCTCATCTCTGAAAATAGAATTAAACGTATCAAAGGTAAAGGAACATTCGTAACAAATCGTTTCGTTTTTCATACGCCTTTGCATGAGTTTTACCAAATTGACTCACGTGTTTTAAGTCAAAACTTATCGTTTAAATACCAAGATATCATGTTTGATCAAATCGAAGATGACATTACAGCTTATCGTATGTTGAAATTAAACAAAGGTGAATTATGTTATGTGATATTACGCGTCATTAAAGCGAATCAAAACCCTGTGATTTTGCAAAAGATATATTTACCAGAAAAATACTATCCAAAACTTCATCAAAATCACGAGGAATCAGATCGTTTATTTGATATCGTTGAAAAAAAATACAATCACAAAGTTAAGCATATGCATAATACATTTAGCCCAATGAATGCATCATCTGATGAAGCATTACTCTTAAAAATAAATACAGACGATGCTATCTATTATGTTCGTTCGAAAATGGTCGATGAAAAAGATCACATATTAGGTTATATTGCTAACTATTTTCCTGGAGAGTTTACAGAATTCGAGGTGATGGTACATGCGCTCTGAAAGTGTAGAATTCATTTCCATAGATCGTCGATCATCTGTAACGTTTGATGAGCAAATCAAAGAAAGTATTAAGGCACTTATCTTAGATCAAACATTTTACTATCAAGCAGCTTTACCAACTCCACAAACATTAGCAAAACATTTAAATGTTCAACTTGATCTTGTTAAAAAAGCATATCAAGACTTAGTAGAAGAACGTTATATTAAAATACATGATGATTCATCATATAGTGTTGCGTATTTTGAGTTAACAAATTACTTTTTCTACCGAAATGTTGCTATTTATGATGCGATTATTGCTTTAGGTCTTAAACCCTCTATTCAATGTCTTGAAAAAAAGGTTGTCACCTTAAGTGACGAAAAATTAAAAGCCATGGGATTTTCTTCAGGTGAAAAGCTGTTTTACATAAATCGTATCTACAAAGGTGATGATAAACCGATTATCATGCTAGAGAATTATCTTCCATTAAGTGTTTTTCAAAACATGCATCTTAAATTTGTAGGTAATGAACCACTTAATGCTTATATGGAAAAAGAGTATAATATTCGGGCTAAGCTTTCTAATCGTGTAACAAAAGCAGTTAATTTATCGGCGAAACTAGCAAAAGCTTTAGGTGAGAGAAAACATGCAGCAAGCATTCAGTCCACTAACCGTGTCTATGATCTAAACGATCGCTTAATCGATTATGGACAAAGCCATACGACATCGAGTTATTATTTTCAAGCACTGGTTACAAGAGATGAAATGCTCAGTTATTATCACCCAGATGAAAATCATTTAATAACATAAAAAAATGCACATTTTGTGCATTTTTATTTATGTATTTTTACTGTTTTTTTAGGCTTATAAGCACGTGTAGCAGCAACCGCATATTCCCATCCATCAATGTTTGCTTCACGATCTTCAGTACTCATATTGGGTAAAAAAGCTTTATCAAGTGCCCATAAAGATTTAATCTCATCAAGCGATTGAAACATACCAACAGCCAGTCCAGCTAAATATGCTGCACCAAGTGCAGTCGTTTCAAGAACGACAGGTCTTTCAACTCTTAAATTGATTATATCAGATTGAAATTGCATTAAAAAATCATTGATAGATGCTCCACCATCTACTTTGAATAAATGGATATTGATGCCACTATCTTTCTCCATTACACGCAAAACATCCATAGATTGATAACAAATTGATTCAAGTGTTGCTCTTGCAAAGTGTGATGTTGTGCTACCTCTTGTTAAACCAAAGATTGCTCCTCTAGCGTTAGAATCCCAATAAGGTGTTCCAAGACCAACAAACGCGGGAACGACATACACACCCTCATTACTAGGAAGTTCTCGACTCATTTTTTCTGTTTCTTTTGCATTACCTATGATATGAAGTCCATCACGTAACCACTGTATAGAAGAACCTGCAACGAATACTGATCCCTCAAGTGCATAAGTTATTTTTCCGTTAATACCCCAAGCAATAGTCGTTAATAAGCCATGGCTGGAATCTATTTTTTCTTGACCAGTGTTCATGAGCATAAAACATCCTGTACCATACGTGTTTTTAACAGATCCCTTATCAAAACAGACTTGCCCAAACAGTGCTGCTTGTTGGTCTCCAGCGACACCTCCAATAGGTACACTATGTCCAAAAAAGTGGTAATCTACGGTATATCCATAAATATCAGAAGATGATTTCACAGTGGGAAGCATTATTTTTGGAATATCTAAGATCTCTAAAATTTCTTCATCCCATGATAAATCATTAATATTGAACAACATGGTTCTAGCTGCATTTGAATAATCTGTTAAATGGAGACCACCAGTTAATTTATAAATTAGCCATGTGTCGATTGTTCCAAAAGCAAGATGTCCTTCCAGAGCTTGTTTTCTAGCACCTGGAATGTGATCAAGTAACCATTTAATTTTTGTAGCTGAAAAATATGGGTCAATAATGAGGCCTGTTTTTTGTTTAAAAAGATCTCTATAACCTTTTTGGATTAAATCATCACAAATTTCTTGAGTTTGTCTTGACTGCCATACGATAGCGTTTGAAATTGGTTTTCCTGTTTTTTTATCCCAAATAATGGTTGTTTCTCGTTGATTTGTAATCCCGATGACTGCAATTTCAGATGGATCAATATTTTTTTCAAGCATTGCTCTTGTCATCGTCGTTAAAACGGATAG
This sequence comes from Bacillota bacterium, assembly GCA_006226985.1. Lineage (GTDB taxonomy): Bacteria > Bacillota_I > Bacilli_A > Acholeplasmatales > Acholeplasmataceae > Peloplasma. The sequence continues at coordinate 7,231 of SBGC01000024.1, forward strand.
CCATATCTCATTTGGATTATGATTGACCCAACCTGATTGTGGATAATATTGTTTTATTTCTTGCTGGGATATAGAGACAACTTTACTTTGATGATCAAAAATGATCGTACGTGTAGATGATGTTCCTTGGTCAATCACTAAAATATATTTTTTCATCTTCATCATACCTTAGTACACAATATCTTTCGTTGCAATAATATCAACATCTGTTTCAAGGATATGAGAAATAACAATATCTCCAATATGGATATCTTTTGTAATCATGACGTCATTTAATTGATCTAAAGCCTCAAATACAAGTGCTTTTGATATCGGCTTATCGGTTTTAACACTTAATCTTGGAAACATGGGGTGATTTGTTCTTACTGTTGAAGTGACCATGCGTTTAGGGTTTGTAAGTTCAGCTTTAGCATAGGCTAAACCTCTTGGACAACGATTTCCAGTGACATGATCTTCATCTTCAGCCATTAAGTGGCAGCCCACCGGACAAACGATACATGTTAATTCTTTCATGCTTCAGTTACCTCCAATTGTAATGTTATTGGATGATTATTTAATAAATCGCTAGGATTTAGTGTAATCTTTTCCATTTCTGCTGGTGCCAAATATTTAGCTTTTTTCTCCTTGATGACTACACCATCTTGTATGATTTTAAACGTGCCTTGTGCTACTTTTTTAGTGATTCTAAAAGATAAATCAATAGGATTATTTAGTTTGTTGTAGTCAAGACGTTGAGGAACAACATAACGAATTAAATCACCACAAATAATTTCTTTTTCTTGTCTTTCATGACGCTGTCTGTTTTGTACATATGATTTAGCAAATTGACCAGCTTTTTCACTTTCTTTAGAAACCCAGTCAACTAAGTCGTGTACATGAAGGGCGTTTCCACATACGAATAATCCATCAATATTTGTTTCATAATGTTGATTGACAAGTGCACTCTTTGTAATGGGACTCATCTCTATGTTAAGTTTATCAAAAAGTACAACATCAGGCACAAGACCAACAGATAATAAAAGCGTATCGACGTTAAAGACTTTTTCGGTTCCTGGGATGGGTTGAAAATTCTGATCAACTTCTGAGATGGTAATTTGTTCTAATCGAGATTTACCCACAATATTTGTGACTGTATGGGATAAATATAATGGAATATTAAAATCATCTAAGCATTGAACGATATTTCGTGTTAAGCCATTAGAGTGAGGCATGATTTCTGCAACTCCTAAAACATTTGCTCCTTCTAGGGTCATACGACGAGCCATGATCAGACCAATATCACCACTACCTAATATAAAGATGTTTTTCCCAACTAAGTATCCTTCTATGTTTAGATAACGCTGAGCACTACCTGCTGGCATAATGCCTGCAGGACGGTCACCAGGAAGTTTAATTTGCCCACGTGTTCGCTCATAACATCCAGTGCTTAAGATAACTGATGTTGATTCGATTTCATATAGACCATCTTTTTCACTTGATACTTTAATCAAAAAATGATCTTTCTTTTCAATATCAATAACTGTTGTATCAAGTAAAAAGTCAATATTTTTTTCTAAAAAAAGCTTTGTAAATCGTGCTGCGTACTCAGGTCCTGTAAGTTCCTCTTTAAATACATGCAAACCAAAACCATTATGGATGCATTGATTAAGGATTCCACCAAGAGTTTTCTCTCTTTCGATAATAAGAATGTTTAATCCTTCATGATAAGCATTGATTGCTGCTGCAAGTCCTGCTGCACCGCCACCAACAACTGCGATATCGACTTTCATGGTTTCACCTTCGTTTCTTTTAAAAGTATGGGTGTATTTAGGTCATAATAATTAATTTTAGTGACATCTTGTTTTGTTTCTTTAGCAATAATTCTAAGAACTGTTGATTCACAATAACCACCTTGACAAAGACCAGCACCAGCGCGCGCACGTTTTTTAATACCTTTAATCGTATCAGAACCAAGAGGTTTATGAATAGCATCAATGATGTCTTTTTCAGTAATTTGTTCACATTTACAAACGATTCTACCATAGCGTGGATCTTCTTTAATCAGTTTTTTTTGTGTCTCTAAATCCATATGATGAAACATATGTAATCTCTTTCTGATGGGGTTATAATTTGCTTTTTCAATAAGTTCATGACGTTCTTTAATCAATGAAACAACATATTCAGCAATCGCAGGAGCAGCAGTAAGTCCTGGTGAATCAATTCCTGCTACATGGAAAAAGTTTTTATACTCTTTTGATTCTTGTATGAAAAAGTCTTTATAAGTGCTACTTGCACGAATACCTGCAAATGTTCTTATGTTACGATCAAAAGGAATGTTTGGTGAAAGTAGTTTGGCATCCTTTACTATTTTTGCTAATCCTTGAGCAGAACTTGATAAATCATTTCGATCAAGAATCTCTTCAGATGTAGGACCAACAAGGATATTACCATGAACTTGAGGAACTAAAAGAACTCCTTTTCCAGCAGAAGTTGGAAGAGGATATATAACATGGTTGATGAAACCTTTGACTCTGCGGTCAAGTACAAAATATTCTCCTTTTCTAGGCATTATTTTGTATGGAACATGTGTTTCAATCATGGAAGCAATGATATCACTAAAAACACCAGATGCATTAATAATTCCTTTACTCTTGATGGAGTTTCCATTTCGTAAAGAAATATGATAATTATTTTGCTCATAATTAATGGCAACTACCTCACTATTAAGTTTAAGTTCAACACCATTTTCCATTGCATTTTCCATTGCTGCAAATGCAACTTCCCATGGGAACGTCACTTTTGTTGATGGAAGTGATAATGCACTAGTTATGTCCTTTGATAATTGAGGTTCTAGCGTTAAAGCAGATTCTTTTGAGATTAATTCAATATGCTTAACACCATTTGCTATACCGCGTTGATAGAGTATTTTTAATTGTTCATCTTGCTCGCTAGAGTGAGCGACAACGAGTGCTCCTGTATAGAGTAAAGGTATATCCAGTTCTTTTTCCAAAGTTTCATACATTTGGTTACCTAATACACATAGTTTGGCTTTTAATGTGTTTTCTTCTGGATCATGACCTGAGTGAATAATTGCACTATTTGCAACTGTTTGGTGATTTGCAACATCGTTTTCTTTTTCTAGCAGTAACACTTTTAATTCATAGCGAGATAACGCTCTTGCGATGGTTGTTCCAACGATACCGCTTCCTATAATGACGTAATCATACATGGTAAAACCTCCTTATAATTAAAAAGAGAAAAAACAAATGAATCGATTGTTTTTTCTCTTAGCTCTTTTTTTGATTAACATTTAATTTGCCATAAGTCTGGATTACTTGTTGTAACAGCAACAGCTTTATGGGCAATACAATTTCTAATTTGTGCTTCATTTTGTATAAGTCCACCTAACATGATAGGTTGACTTATCTTTTCTCTTAAGTACTCAATAATATCAACAGCAGTAGCAGGTAAGACTTCAAGATAATCAGGTGAAACCTTTCGAGTAAGTTCAATACTTTGTTCAAGAGATAGTGTGTCCTTTAAGAAAAATCTAAAAATTCCTAGAACACCTCTTTTCTTGCACAACTCAATAACTTTTGGTTTACTTGAGATGATGCCATCTACTTTAAGTTTTTGTATTAAGTAGATTGCTCCATATTCATCAGTTGCTAAACCTTTGATAAGTTCTGCATGGATTATTACTTTCTTTCCCTTGGCTTTCATGGTGAGAACTAAATCTTCGAGTTGAGCTAATTGGAAATTCATTAATATCCCATATAAGAGGGGTAGGTCTAGAAATTTTTTCAAGTCCTGATGACTACTAATGGCTGGAATAATTTTTTGTTGTTGAATCAATGTAAACACCTCATTTTAATAAAATAAGCAAAGCAAAATAGCAACATGCATATTTTTAACTTCGCTCGATCTCTATCGTATCTTAAATTATGCATTAATTGTATCATTTTTTATGAATATTGTCAATAAATCATACGAAAAACCTGAGTGATTTTACATAAAAAAAGGAAAGATTAATTAAATGATGAAGTCTTACGATAAAAGTTTGATCATGAAAATAGAAAATACCTATTTATA
>SBGC01000112.1 GCA_006226985.1 Bacillota bacterium
AGCGATGCACCGTGTCGTCCTTTAGGATAAATATGCAGTTCAACTGGTACATGTACTTTTGTTAAATTTTCAGCTAAGACAAGTGCATTTTTTACAGGCACTGATGCGTCATTTGCAGTATGCATGATAAATACTTCATGCATCTCCTTATGTACATGGTTTTCTAATGATAATTCATCGAGTAACTGTTGATTGTCGAGTGTACCAAGTAAATTAAAAAACGAACCTCCATGATAATATGCTGGATTTGATGAGACAACTGGATAAACTAAGATTGTTTTATCGATTAAGTCTGATCGTGCGATTGAAAGCATGAGTGCATAGTGTCCACCGGCAGAAAAACCAATGATGAAAAGACGATTAACGAGGGGATGGTTTTTGATTTCTTCTAAAACAGATATTCCCTCTTCTTTAATCTCGGGATATGATAACTTTTCTTCTCTATACCAAAAGATAGCCGCATGACAATTGATTTCTAATGCTTTTTTTGCGATAGGCAAGCCTTCTCTTTTCGATGTAAAAAAATAACCGCCACCTGGTAAAATTAGTAATAAATCTCGTTTATTTTTATCTTTAAAGACCCATTCAATACGATTAATCATCATAAACCTCCTCTACTATACATACTCATTATACAAAAAAGGTATGCGTATAACATACCTTATTTTTTATTTTATCTTTTTTTAGCATAACTACATTTACGACATGAACTCTCATCTTTTCTTCTTGTCATGCGGTATAAAACACCACCGACAAATAGTGTTGTTATAAATAAAATAATGATATCTGTAAATGTCATAAAATCACCTCAATCAGTCTTCCTATCTGAAAAACAATAACCGCTAAAATCCATGCAATACCTGTTTGAAACAAGACTGCTTTCCACATGCGTTTTGTTGAACCAAGCTCTTCACGCATCGCACCAATCGTTCCAAAACATGGTGCACTAAATAAATTAAAAACCATAAATGCATAAGCTGAAGATGCTGTAAAGAATCCAAATGCACCACTATTAAAAATGAGTAATCCAGCTGATGTATCATCTGAATAACCGGAGATAATCGCCATCGATGCAACGATTTGTTCTTTCGCAACTAAGCCCTGGATAGCGGATACGGTAGCTCCCCAACTCCATGTGCCTAACATCGGATAAAAAATCCATGCAAGTACATTTCCGATGCCTGCTAACATACTTTGATTAGGATCAACACCATATTCTAATCTAAAACTAAAACTGATGAGAAACCAAATAACAATCGATGCAAGTAAAATAATTGATCCTGCTCTTTCAATGAATGATAATGCTTTATAAAAGACATCTGTGAACACATATCTCATATTGGGGATCTTATAATCTGGCAGTTCTAAGATAAAACTTGATGGCTTGCCTTTAAAATAAAACTTCTTTAATAGTAATGCTGTTACTAAGATAATAATGATTGCTAGGAAATATAATGATGCACTAGCTAATCCAGAATAGTCTTTAAAGAAATAGCCTGCAAAAAGTGTAATGATGGGAAGTTTTGCACTACAAGGGATGAAAGGTGTGAGAATAATCGTCATCTTCTTTTCAGTTTCATCATTAATTGTTCTAGATGATAATATAGCAGGCACTGAACATCCACTACCAATGATAAAGGGGATGAGTGATTTACCAGATAATCCAACTTTTTGAAAAACACGATCAAGAAAAAAGGAAATTCTTGCCATATACCCTGTCGTTTCTAAAATGGATATTAAGGCAAATAATATCAGTAGCTGTGGTAAGAAATTCAAAATCGCACCAACACCAGAAATCATACCATCAACAACAAGTGATCGCGACCAATCAGATGCATGATTATTGATTAAAAAGGTATTTACCAACTCTTTAAATTTAACAACATATGAATCTACAAAATCAACAGTTGCACCACCTAAAGGTCCTGCAGCTAAATAGTAGACACTAAACATGATAATCATGAAAATAGGAATTGCTAAATAGCGATTTAAAAAAATGTTATCTAAGTAATCCGTCATCGTCATGTGATCTTTTCTTGCAGTAATTGCTCGATCACGAACTAACTCAATATAACGATACCTTTCATCAGCGATGACTTGCTCTAAATCTCTTAAGTATGATTTTTCAAGTTGACTAATGATTTCAATCGATGTTTCTGTTTGATCAAGCAAAAATAAGGGATCTTTTTCAATGAGTTTTATGGCTAGGTATCTAGGATGTGTTGAATCAATTGATTGTTCGATTTTTGCTAGACCATCTTCTAAAACATGATCATATATATGTTTATACTGATTTTTTCTAAAAACACCTTTTTTTAAGTCTTGAATCAAATTAAACACATTTGTTTTTTTAACTGCTGATATTGAAACAATCGTTGTATCTAAATCATTTGACAAAGATTCAAGATCAATTTTTATGCCTCGTTTATCAGCAATATCAGCCATATTTAAAGCAATCACTACAGGGATTTGAAGTTCTAAAAGTTGTGTAGTTAAATATAAACTTCTTTCAATGGATGTTGAATCGATAATATTTAGAATTAAATCTATTTTTTCTTCAAATAAAAAGTTTCTTGCTATTTTTTCTTCTAAGGTATAAGGGCTTAAACTATAAATACCCGGTAAGTCGATAATTTCAAAATCAGTACCACGAATAATACCTGTCTTTTTTTCAATCGTTACACCTGGCCAGTTTCCTACTTTTTGATTGGTTCCAGTGAGTAAATTAAATAAGGTTGTCTTCCCAGAGTTTTGGTTTCCAATTAATGCGATTCTCATTGAATCACCTCTACATCAATCGTTGCCATATCTCTTTTTCGAAGACATAATTGATAACCTCTTAATTCTAAATCAATCGGGTCACCCAAAGGTGCAACTTTTTTCACTTTTATATGGACACCTTCTGTAATCCCCATGTCAAGTAATCTTCTTCTTAATGCTTTATCTTCAGTAGATAAATGAATGACCTTGCATTTTTGACCTTTTAAAAGATTACCTAAATGCGTTTGATCACCTGGACGAAATTTCATCTTTTTTTCCTTCATTTTTATACCTCATCATCGTCTATTCACCCTCATTATATTGATACAAAGCATAAAGTCAAATGAAGCTATAAACATTATAATCTATCTTATAAATAAGAAAACTCGGTTGCCCGAGTTTATATATTTGACTTTAATTCGTGTTTTGATTGATACATTCGCCGATCAAGTTCATGAATGAAATCATGGAATGAACTAAATTTTGTATAATCATATATACCATAACCTATCGATATATTTAACTCAAATTTTTGAGATTTTTCAGTATTGAATATCGTTAAGTTTTCTTTAATCCTATTGACGATTTGATGCAACGTTTCTTGACTATTTGCTTCAAATATAATCACGAATTCATCGCCACCAATGCGTGCAACAAAATCATCTTTTCGAATACTATTTTTTAAGATTTCAGCTAATTTAATCAATGCCATATCGCCAGCATGATGCATATAGCTATCATTAATTTGTTTAAGATCATTCACATCAATCATGATACCACCAACTTTTTTCGTGGTATTCAAAAGTTTTGATCGTTGCTCAACCTGAAACTCGTATTCTCTTCTGTTAAAGACTCCTGTTAGAGGATCTGTTGAGGTGACTCGTGATTGAACTGTAATGTATACAGTTAATACTGATATTGTCATGAAAGGCCAAATGAGTTCAACATTATTACTAACTATTTGATAAACTGCGACAAGTAGTGGTGGGAATGGAAAGAAAAATAGTGCTTTAAAATCTGATTTTCGAATAAGATTTCTTTTGAGTATCAGATGACCCATCGTTAAAAACATGAGGAAGTAACTCGTAAAGACGACAATATAAAATAAATTCCCACGCATATACACATTGTTTGCATCAATGTAATACATATAGTTACCAAATAAGCTTAATACAGAAAAAACTGTATTAACGATGATAAAAGGTGAAAGCATAATCGCTAGTACTTTAAATCTCTTATGGTCAGCAAAAATATGATAATCTACATAAAATGTCCAAATAGCAATAATGACTGGATGCATAAAATAGTAAAGAAACGTAAATGAAGGTAATAGGATGCGACTAACGGCATCGGTTCGTCCATCGACGATTATTTGAACTGCATCAAAGATAAGAACCAAAAATTTACTTAAAACTAAAAAATTGAAGATTCTATTAATAACAAACCTTCTACTCT
>SBGC01000077.1 GCA_006226985.1 Bacillota bacterium
ATTGACTGGTGTTCATGTTCATTTCACTTATCATTTATATGATATTTACATTAACTTCTTGTACTAGATAATTTTTGTGCGATAATAATAAAGAGGTGTTAATCATGAAACCACATTTAATTGTTTGCGACTTAGACGGTTCTCTTTTAAACAAAGAAGGAAATATCACTGAGTTATCAAAAAAAGTATTACATACATTAATCGATATGGGTCATACTGTTGTTTTAGCAACTGGAAGACCTTATGGCGGAGCTATTGATAAATATCATGAGTTAGGTTTAAATACCCCATTAATAACAGATAATGGTGGATCTGTTGATAATCCGAAAAATCCAGCTTTTGCTAGACAAAAAACATATATTCCACTCTTTGTAATGCATGAGTTATTTCGATTTGCTAAGCAGTTTATTATTTCTGCTTTCTATACGGAAGATGGTGTTGTTTATGCCTATCAATATGATGACCGCTTAGAAGATTTCTTCAGTGGTATTAATAGCGGTATAGTTATTGATAAAGAAATGACGGAGTTTTCAACTCCGCCAACAGGACTCATCTACTTAATAAAAAGTGAATATCAAAAAGATTTAGAAACGTTTATTCTTACACATTATAGCGATATTATTTCTTTCCGTTTATGGGGTGTGACGAATGGTGAAGCGATGTATGAGATCTATTTAAGACATGTGTCTAAAGCTTCTGCTATTCGATATGTCATTGAATGCTGTCATTTGGCAAACCATGTATGGATGTCATTTGGTGATGGAGTGAATGATGTTGATATGATAAAAGATGCTGAGCTTGGAGTTGCGATGAAAAATGCTGTTCCTGAGTTATTTAATGTATGTAAGGATGTTACAGCGTTTACACATGATGAAGATGGTATTGCTAAGTATTTAATTCATAAATTTGAATTAAACATAAAATAAAAAGATCAAGATTGATCTTTTTTTTACGTTTGTTGTCGCTTATGAATTTTTGTCCAATTAATGAACCCATATGCATCGTGGCATAAGAAAGCTATAAAACAGATGACTAAAGCTATATATGAGGTATCTTGTAGACTAGCTAGTGTCCATAAAATGATGAGTACGATATCATTTACTGCATATGCTAATGCATAATGTTTACTTCTTCTTAATGTCAAATAGGATGCTACAAAACTTGTGTAAATTGAGATAGTACTCATGATAAGATATGAGGTATCAAATGCTTTTAAAATAAAATAAAAAATCAGCGAAACGAAGGAACCTAATATGAGAAGCATAAGCGGTTCTCTTCTTTTTAAATGATTAACTTTAACTTCACTTAATCTTCCTTTATAAGGATTTTTAATCCAAGTAATCACAGAAAATAAAGCCATCGGTCCGGTCATACCAAGATATGTTAACATCTCTCCATAGTACTTAAACGAATATGAAATGATCCCATAAAAGATCGCAAAAACAACCGTTAAAATTTGTCCTATAGGATTTGCTTTTGATACAAAGATGACTGCTGTTGAGCCAATAAGTGATCCGATTAAGTAGAGATATTGGTCATTATCAAAGATGATAAATACAAAAACCATCAGCACCATACTGCCCATCCATAATATCCATTCAAATGGTGAAAAATAGTTTAACAATCTTTTCATCAAATACCTCTTTTTAAGAAAAAAACAGGGTATCATCCCTGCTTAAATTCACGTGGCGTTGCAAGAGGGATTCGAACCCCCGACCGACGGCTTAGAAGGCCGTTGCTCTGTCCAGCTGAGCTATTGCAACAATCAGTCGGCAATGAATATTATATACTATTCACAGCCGAATGTAAAGTGCTAATTTGTATCAAATTGACTATAATAGAGCTTCGCGTAGAATCCGTTTTTCTCTAATAATTGTAAATGATTACCTTGTTCAATGACATTACCATCATTCATGACGAAGATCACATCTGCATCTTTAATGGTTGATAAACGGTGGGCAATAACGAAAGATGTTCTATTTTTCATTAAAGCTTCCATCGCATGTTGAATTAAAACTTCAGTTCTTGTGTCAACTGATGAAGTTGCTTCATCAAGGATTAACATCGGCTTATCCGCTAACATCGCACGACTAATTGTCAGTAACTGGCGTTGTCCTTGACTAATATTTGAGCCATTTTCTAAAAGTTCAAATTGATAGGTTTGTGATAATGATTCAATAAAATGGTGTGTCTGTGCAAGTCTTGCTGCTTTTAAAACTTCTTCCTCGCTCTTATTTGCTGAACCATAGGTAATATTATCGTAGATTGATCCTTCAAATAGCCATGTATCTTGTAAAACCATACCGAATAAGTCTCTTACTTGTTCTCTTGTTAAATCTCTAATATCGATACCATCAATGGTAATCGAACCTGATTTGATTTCATAAAATCTCATGAGAAGATTAACAATCGTTGTTTTACCTGCACCGGTAGGTCCAACAATGGCTACTTTTTGGCCTGGTTTAATTTCAGCTGAAAATCCTTTAATAACATCCACATCATGAACATAACCAAAATGGACATCTTTAAACACAACATGACCTTTAATTTTCTTAAGTTCTTTTAAGTTTTCTCTTTCAAGAGGTTCTTCTTCTTGGCTTAATAATCCAAAGATACGCTCAGATGCCGCAGCTGTGGATTGTAAAACGTTCGCAATCGATCCAATTTGTTGAATCGGTTGGTTGATTTGTCTCGTATATTGTAAGAATGTTTGAATAATACCGACTTGAATCGCAATCACGGGATTGGTTGTGATGACTAAGAACGCACCGATCACTGCAATCGCAATATATGCGATATTTCCAAAGAAGAATTGAACAGGCATCATAATACCTGATATAAATTGGGACCGTACAGATGATCCATATAAATCTTCATTAATACGTTCGAAGTTTTCATAAGATGCTTCTTGGTGATTAAATACTTTGACGACGGTATGTCCACTATATGTTTCTTCAATATGACCATTTAATTCACCATATGATTTCGCTTGTTTTCTAAAGTATCCTTGTGATAGTTTCACAAATCTACTTGCTGCATAGAGTGAAAGAATCGTTGTAATAAAGACGACTCCTGTCAGAATTGGACTTAATAAGAACATCATCACAAAAATCGCGATGATTAATGTAATGGATCTAAATATTTCTGAAATACTTTGTGTCAGAGTTCCATTAATCGTTTCAACGTCATTAGTGACTCTACCTAAGATATCACCGAATTGTTGACTATCAAAATATTTAAGAGGTAATCTATTAATTTTAGAGGATAATTCTTTTCTCATGGAATAAGTTAAATTTTGCGTCATACCAATGAGTAAGAATGATTGAAGATAGTTAAATAAGGATGATAATAAATAGATGCCTGCAATAAATAAGGCAATTTCACCAAGTGATAGACTGATGCCTTCAATCAGTTTGATTGTACCGATGGCATCGCTTTGTGTGTATGCTCTTGCTACTTCTGATGTAATAAGTCCAAGTAGCCATGGTGCTAAAACGGAGAGGAGTGAAGCTGTAACAGCCATGAGTCCTGCAAAAAAGATACGCATGCGATAAGGTCTTAAATATTTAACCAGTTTTTTCATCGTGCCCTTGAAGTCTTGCGCTTTTTCTACGTAACGCATACCTCCGCGCATACCACCCATCGGAGCTCTTTTTGTTTCGTTTTGTTTAGTATCTTTTTGTTGTTGCATATTATAACTCCTCCTTTGATAACTGAGAGGATGCGATTTCTTGATATACAGCACATGAATTCATAAGTTCATGATGTGTTCCTTTACAAACCATCGTACCTTTATCTAAAACAATAATTTGATCTGCATAGCGAATCGTATTAATTCTTTGTGCAACAATGAGTTTCGTTGCTTGAATTTTTTCATCAAGCATCTTTCTTAATTTTTGATCGGTTTTATAGTCAAGCGCTGAAAAAGAATCATCAAAGATATAGATGAGTGGTTTTTTAGCAATCGCACGTGCTATCGATAATCTTTGACGTTGACCACCAGAGACGTTCGTTCCGCCTTGTGCAATGTTATGTTCGTATTTCTCATCGATTTGCTCAATAAATTCTGTTGCTTGAGCAATCTCTGCTGCTTCAATCATGGTTTTATCATCATGAAGTTGTGTACTAAATAAAATGTTATCTTTAATCGATCCACTGAAAAGAACACCTTTTTGTGGAACATATCCCATTAAGCTATG
>SBGC01000086.1 GCA_006226985.1 Bacillota bacterium
TTATATTTCCTAGATTTATTAAATCATCGCGATGTTTCAAATGAAATAGCCAATCGTTTTCAGGTTGTGCATCAATCGCCACAATTGATTCTAATTAAAAATGGAGTAGCGGTTTACAATGCTTCGCATAGCGAGATTCAAGCAGAGGTTTTAGAAAAATATAGATAACAAAAAAGCAACTCAAAGAGTTGCTTTTTTTATTGGTTTATCTTCTAAATTTATTATTTGTAATAATCGATTTGAGTTTGGCTTTAAGATCTTCTCCTGAATCAAAAATCATTTGCTCATTCGTAGGGAAGGGAACCGCTCTTCTGTCGAAATATTGATAATACGTATCTTCACAAGCACGTTTATCACCATTGTAATTTGCATAGATATATTCAAAAATAAATTCACTTGCTAAAGGGAAAGTTTCAATTAATTGATTACTTCTAAAATCAATAAAATCAACTTTTGCCGTTACTTGGCAAGATTTGAATTGTGTAAATTCATAGATATTAACTGAAATAGTTTTGAAATTGTCAACTTTTATAGGGTTACCTAAACTATCTTTAACAGTATTACCATTAGCATCAAGTAGGTTTTTTACACCATCTTTAATTTGCTTTTCTTTTATAAATTGTTTTTCTCTAACTTGTTCTGGCGACATATTTATCTGACGGAAGTTAACAATCATTCCATAATCATAATAAACACTTTGTTGGCGATTATTATGATAAACAGTCCATTTATCATTTAAACCAAAAGTGCTAAAATCTAATAAATCATCTTGTAAACGTTTTGGAATTACCATTCCCGTTTCATTTTTAGTTGAAACGTGAACGAAGTCAGTACCTTTATATTGAGCTTCATCCATCAAAGTTCTTACATCTTTATAATTTGGATTTAATTGATCTAAATAACTTAAATCATCAAAGGCTTGACGATAGTTCATTTTGTTATTAGACTGCATCAATTTTCGTGCATTAGAATATAAGTATCCAGATAAATTGTTTTTGCTTGAAACAATTTTATCAGAATAATTATCCATAGGGAAAATTGCATTTCTTCCTTCATTATGTAATGGAAGTGGAAGTAAAGGTTTTATTCTTTCCTGACGGTTATGAAGCTGGTTATAAAGATTAAAAATTCGCTCATAATTTGCAGGATTATTCTCAACGGATAATAATTTTATAGATTCAAGATCTCTTGCTTTAGCTTTTGCAAAAGCTTCTTCTAAAAGATAAACATAATCTTGCTTTCCTTTAGAAGTTTTATTTGTACGTAATGCATTTACAGCTTTATCAATTGCAGCGTCATAATTTCCTGTGTTAAGTAAAGATTCAGTACTTTTTACTCCACAACTTATAACAATTAGGCTTAAAAATAGGAAGGTAATTTTCTTCATAAAATATTGATTTTGGCAAAGATATAATTTTTTGATTGCTAGAAAATAGAATTGCTTATATCTTTCGTTTAAATGTTCAAAACAAAAAGGATGCCAATCTCAAACAATAAAAAAACCGGATATTAATTTCCGGTTTTTTTTAATTTATTTTATCTCAATTGCAGGAAGTAATTTCGAAGAACATTCTCCAAAACCAATTCGTAATTCTTTATTTTCACAATAACCACGAATAATAACGGTATCATTATCATTGATAAATTTACGTTCACTACCATCTTTCATTTGAATAGGGTTTTTTCCTCCCCAAGTTAACTCAAGCATCGAACCAAAACTATCTTCTGTTGGTCCAGAAATCGTACCACTTCCCATCATATCACCAGAATTAACACGACAACCATTAACTGTGTGATGTGCTAATTGTTGCGACATTGACCAATACATATATTTAAAGTTTGAGTTTGAAACTACCGTTTCTTCTTTATTTTCTGGTTGAATAGCAACTTGTAAATTAATATCAAAAGCGTGTGCTCCTTCTTGTTGTAAATATGATAGAGGAGTAGGAGATTGTTCAGGACCTTTAACTCTAAAAGGTTCCAAAGCATCCATAGTTACAATCCAAGGTGAAATTGAAGATGCAAAATTTTTAGCAAGAAATGGTCCTAAAGGAACATATTCCCATTTTTGAATATCTCGCGCACTCCAATCATTGAAAAGCACCATGCCAAAAATATAATCTTCAGCTTCGGAAACGGGTATAGGTTCTCCCATTAAATTAGCATCAGTTGTTATAAATGCTGTTTCTAATTCAAAATCTACAAGCCTTGAAGGTCCAAAAACAGGTTGAGTTTCACCAGCAGGTAATGTTTGTCCGTTTGGTCTTCTAACTGGAACACCGCTAGGAACAATTGTAGAACTTCTTCCATGATAGCCTACAGGAATATGCAACCAGTTAGGTAATAAAGCATTTTCTGGGTCACGAAACATTTTACCTACGTTTGTAGCGTGTTCTTTACTACTATAAAAGTCGGTATAATCTCCAATTTGGACAGGTAATAACATCTCAATTTCCGAAACATCGAATAAGATTATTTCTTTGTGTTCTGCGTTATCTCTTAACTTTGGATTTTCAGCATCAAAAAGTTCTGCAAGGCGATTTCTTACCAAGCGCCATGTTTTTTTTCCATCCGAAATAAAGTCGTTTAAGGTATCTTGCATAAACATATCATCAGTTAGCTCAATCCCATCAAAATAACCTAGTCGCTGTAATGCTCCCATGTCGATAGCAGTTTCACCAATTCTTGTTCCAATTGTGATATCGTTATTTTTAGTTATGAAGACGCCAAAAGGGATATTTTGGATTGGAAAATCGCAATTTTCTTTCACATAAATCCAAGATTTTCTGTTTGGGTCGTTTGCTATATTTGGCATAATAAGTTGTTAGTTTGTTGTTGAAAAAATATGAATCAAATATAAACTTTACTGTCTATTTAACAAACCTTTTTCGTAATTTTGAACAAATTTTAACGAATTACTAAAGAAATGCGACGCGACGAACAAATTTTTGACTTAATTCTTGACGAACAAGATAGACAGCAACATGGTATTGAATTAATAGCCTCTGAAAATTTTGTAAGCGACCAAGTTATGGAAGCTGCAGGATCTTGTTTAACTAATAAATACGCTGAAGGGTATCCTGGAAAAAGATACTATGGAGGATGTGAAGTAGTTGATATTGTTGAACAAATTGCGATTGACAGGGCTAAAGAACTTTTTGGAGCAGAATATGTTAATGTTCAGCCTCACTCTGGTTCACAAGCTAATACTGCAGTTTTTGCTGCTTGTCTACAACCGGGAGATAAAATTTTAGGTTTTGATTTATCACATGGCGGACATTTAACTCATGGTTCTCCTGTAAATTTTTCTGGTAAATTATATAATCCGGTTTTTTATGGTGTAGAGAAGGAGACAGGTAGGTTAAATTATGATAAAATTCAAGAAATTGCTACTGCTGAAAAGCCAAAATTAATTATTGCGGGAGCATCTGCTTATTCTCGTGATATGGACTTTAAACGTTTTAGAGAAATAGCTGATAGTGTTGGTGCGCTTTTATTAGCGGATGTTTCACATCCAGCTGGTTTAATAGCGAAAGGTTTATTGAGTGATCCAATTCCACATTGCCATATTGTTACAACTACAACTCATAAAACTTTAAGAGGCCCAAGAGGTGGTATGATTATGATGGGAAAAGATTTTGAAAATCCATGGGGGTTAAAAACACCAAAAGGTGAAATCAGAATGATGAGTCATGTTTTAGATATGGCTGTTTTTCCAGGAAATCAAGGTGGGCCGTTAATGCATATTATTGCTGCAAAAGCGGTTGCTTTTGGTGAAGCTTTAACCGAGAACTTTTTCAACTATACGCTACAAGTACAAAAAAATGCAAAAGCAATGGCTGATGCATTTGTAAAAAGAGGATATGATATTATTTCTGGAGGAACAGACAACCACATGATGTTAATCGACTTAAGAAATAAAAACATTACAGGTAAAGATGCTGAAAATGCATTAGTAAGAGCTGAAATTACGGTAAATAAAAATATGGTACCTTTTGATGATAAATCACCGTTTGTAACATCTGGAATACGTGTTGGTACTCCAGCAATTACGACAAGAGGTTTGGTTGAAGCTGATATGGAAACAATTGTAGCTTTAATTGATAAAGTTGTTATGAATTATCAAGACGAAGCTATCTTAGAGCAAGTTGCTGAAGAAGTAAACGACTTTATGGCTGACAAACC
>SBGC01000052.1 GCA_006226985.1 Bacillota bacterium
CGTCCTTCTTGGTTAACTGGACCAGTCATTTCATCTAATTCGTTTGCCATTTTTTTAATTCCTTTCTATTTTTTTTATTTTATATTATTTTTTACTAATATAAGCAATAAACATACCGATTTGTGCAACATCTTTTTGATCGATCTCACGATTTTTTAAGTTCTCAAAGAGTTGATAAACCTTGTCTCTATAAGTTTCTTCTTCTTTTTCAGCAACAACATTGACTTGAACTTCAGAATCCTTATCGACAGGAATATATTCTACCCAGTGAACAGGAATAGTGTGCATTTTACCGTCTCCACCAAGTTTAGTCACATAATCAACACGATTTTCCGTACGATAACCATATGCCACTACTTTAATCGTATCACAATTTTTTTCACTTTTAACGACAGAAGTCTTTAAAATGTTTCGCGTTTGTGAAAGTGGGTGTTTAAATTCTGATGCATTAAGCATATTGCACACTCTTTCATGCTCATAGAAATTCACATAACTATCGTATAAATCTTTATAAATATACTCATGTGGTTTTTGTTGTTGATAAAGTGGAATTGCAAGAAGTGGTGCAAATGCAAAATATAAATGTCTAAAATATGCATTATTATAATCAATAAAATGTTTGCGCATTGCTTCAAGATCGTAACCATGGAAATGAGAAGGTTGTACATCGAAATTGAAGTTTTTCAAATGTTCAGGGAAAATATAATTGATTTTTTTACGTTTACTCATATCAAAGTCATCGCCAAAACCAATTTCTTTATCCTTCATCAGTTCTAATAATTGCTTTTGTGCAAGTGGTGTAAAAAGTAATCTAAATTGAACTTCATGGTCACGGTTATGTGCCCCAAATAAAACTTCAAACTCAGAGTTACCCATAACTGTATAATTTTGACCTTTTGAAATACTCTTTTCAGACATTTTGGATAACTTTTTAATTTGCTTATCAACCATTTTATCAATTTGTTTTTCACTCATGATTTCTGCATCTGAATCTTCACGATCAAAAGATAGATCAGGTGCTGCATCATTACCATAAACTAAATAGGGTTGTTCTTGATAATATGGATAGGGTTTATTAAGTGTTGCAGTTAATACTTGGCTGTGGTGATTTGTGACACGTCGGCCGTTGACAACTGATGTTGTCGTCCAATGAATCGTAATCGATCCTGAATATGCTTTTTCTCCTAATGTATGTACTAAATCATTACATACAAAGAATGGATTGCCATGGATATGACCCGATTTAACATAAAGAGTTGAACGATTTTTATCGTGTTCTTGATCAAAACCATAAGCACTTACTAAGTAATCAAGTTTTTTTGAATCAAACATTTCATCTAAATCGATAAACGGAATCGTCTTTTCAAATAAAATGGGACTTATACCATATGTGAATAAATCATTTAATGGCTTCATTTGTTGCCATGCTTCTTCAATCATTTTTTGAATTTTTTGATCGAGGGTTGCTTTTTCTTCTCTCGCTATTTTTAATTTAGGATTTAAATTTTTTGTGATTAAAAAGATAAATAAAACAAGTAATGCTATACCAAAAACGGATATCAATACATAGAGTGTGTCAGCACCTATTTGCGTTATTTGGTAAATACTATAACCAAACGCTGCTACTGAAACAATACTCAAAAAGATAAGAAAACCTTTTAAACCTGATAGTTTACTAATCTTCTTTTTTACTTCGTTTCTTTCTGCATCAGCTTTTTTGATGTGATCATTTAACGTTTTATTGGCTTCTTTATCAACCTGTGATTTCTCGACTAACTCATCAAAATATGTTTTCACATGTTGATCATGTAAATCCTTATAAATGCTTTTATATTGATCAAGCGGTGCATCAATATATCTTGAATCAGTTTCCATAATAGACTCCTTTAACGTGAATCATTTGTGTGAACAGTGTCCTATATTTAGTTCAAAAAAACACTCGTAAATCGCTTCATATCAATAGTTTACTCTTATCATATGTTGATGTCAATCGTTGATGCTTAATCAAATTCATCTAAGATGATATTTTTTCTAATTTGTTTAATATATGTCGTGCAGTTTCTTGATACCATAACACATTTTTCTCATATATAGATTTTTTAATGAGTTCATTATATTGTGTGTTTTTTTGTTTTAGTAACAAGGTCAAAGCATTACGCATTAAAATCGTTTTACCCTTCCAAAGATAACTCATATCCTGATATTTTTGTTTAAATACTTTCTCAGAATCTTGGAATAAGTCAAGTATACTCACCATTTCTTTTCCTGATAATGCAAACTCTTCATGGATGACTGGTTTAATATTGATATTTTTGGGACAAACCATTTGACAAATATCGCATCCAAATAAGAGATAGTTTTTATCGATTTCTTCATCAGATAAAATTTTCTTTGTTTGATTGTACTGACTCATACATTTATCTAGATGAAAAAGTGTATCCGTTAATGCATTTGTTGGACATGCAGTGATACATTTTCGACATGTGCCACAATCATCATGAACATCTAATATAAGCTCATGGTCTAATTCTAGATCAAGAAAAACGATACCTAAAAACATATATGTACCTAAGGTTTGATTGATGATGAGTTGATTCTTACCAAAATACCCAAGTCCAGATAAAACAGCTGCTAATCGTTCATCATGGGGATGATTATCTACCCCATATTGATACTTACATGATAAATCTTTTACAACGAGTTCTATACGATGTTTAAGTACAAGGTGATAATCACTACCAAACGTATAAAAGGATGGTATAAGGTGAGTTTTCGTATGTTTGATCATGCGATATGGATAACTTAGTCCTAAAACAACCATCGTTTGATAGTCGACATCTGGCACTTCTTTATGCATTTGTTTAGCAGCTTCTAGATATGTTTTTGTTTGAATAATTCCAACAACATCAAAATACTTTAGAAACGCTTTTTGTAGTTCGTTTGCTTTCAATGAAACTCCTTTTATACGCGTTTATATGGTGTATAGCTTTTTGTTGGTTTCGTTTGTGGTTTTAGAATAACAAATGATTTTTTCTTTAAAGTTAAATGCAGGATGCCTGCTAAAAATGAAATATTGCTTGCTTCACCTAGAATCATATCAAAACCGGAATAATTCATTAAACTAGAGTCTCTAATAAGTACATGATCTGAAATGTCAATATTACTTGGGTTAATCAAAACGATGATTGTTTCTGATACTCTATCGGTAAAACGTTCATATGCAATAAGCTTTTCCGATATTAACTTTTGATAATCTCCAATTTTTATCGCTCTCTCCATCTGGTGAAGATCAATGAGTTTTTTTGTCCATAGTAATACTTCATTATTTTCATGATATAGATCCCAGCGCATTGGTGCTCGATTCACAGGATCACCAGCACCTTCCATACCTAATTCAGTTCCATAATAAATATTGGGAGATCCAGGTAACGTAAACTGCATAACTTGTGCTAACTTTTGATCGAGTTTACTTTTTAGCTGATAACTTAAGCGTGGTGTATCATGATTGTCTAAAACATTCCAAGATTTTAGCATTTGATCAATCCCTGCATCCATAATCATCTGTGAAATCATTTCACTGGATAGTGCAGGTGTGATTTCTTGTTTAAGTGTTCTTAAAATAATTTCTCTTAAGGTAAAATTCATGACTCCATCGATTGATTTCAACCATTTTTCTGGATAATTCCAAATTTCACCAACGATCATAGCATCACTTTTTTCTTGATGAGCTGCTTCTGTTAGTTCTTTTAGATACTCATAACCAATATCAAAAGCAACATCGAGTCGCCATCCATCGATACCTTGTTTTAAGTAGGTTCGAATAACAGAATCAGGATTTTGATAAATATAATTTCTAACATCAGGATTTTCGAGATTAAGTTCTGGAAGACTTGCCACATCTGCCCAAAGTCTTACACCATGGGGATACTTCTGATTAAAATCAAACCAATCACGGTATATACTTTTCTCATTATTTGCGTCAATGAATAGCGGATTATCGACACCAACATGATTAAAAACACCATCTAACATGATTTTTTTACCTACATCGTGAAGTTTACGTGAAAGTTGATTTAAATCTTGGAAATTCCCAAATTCAGGTGAAATTTTTAAGTAATCTTTCGCGTCATATTTATGGTTTGATAATGACTCATGAATAGGATTTAAATATAAACAATC
>SBGC01000164.1 GCA_006226985.1 Bacillota bacterium
GTTATGTTAGGTATTTCAAAAAAACAAAAGATTTTTGTTACGAAAACGTTTTAATTTGTAAAAAAACATGTTATACTTGACCTTGATATGAAAAAAATATAGGAGAAAATTATGAAAAAAATAATCTTTTTTACCCTGTTATTCTTCATGGTATTGACAATTACTGCATGTTCAGAAGCTGAAGAACAAATAAATACCACAGAAATTACAGTAACAGAAGAAGCTATCAATGTATTATATCTTGGTGATGATGCGCCAGATTTTACGACATGGTTTACAATCGATAATAGCATTTTAGGTGATGTAGCTGTTATTGAAAGTATGATTTCAACCACACTGGTGATTACCGATGGTAAGATTGCTGCTACAGGTAATTACGATGTTATCTTAACGTATGTTGATAGTGATTTAGGAACCCATTCGGAAATAATCAATATTACCGTTGAGGAAAGAATTGTACCTGTTGATTTTTCATGGGATACATACATGACAACACCATTAGTAAAAACCTCAATAGGTGCAACAAACATGACAACGAAATCAGAGATGGAAGGCAACTATCCAGTTCTCGTTGTTGATGTAAAAAGAGCTACTAGTACTGACTGGAATACACTTTTTGGTTATGAAAGATTTAACTTTGTTGCTGGATATCGATACACATTCACCATTACTGCTAAGACAAATGTTGCCAATGGTAGAGACATTGGTATAGCTTTTGAGCGAAATGATCAAAGTAGAATATTTCAACAAAAATTATCATTGACCGATGAATACAAAACATTTACCGGTTATATGATATCCGATAATGACTACGATAATGGTAAATTTAATATTTTCCTTGGAGATGTTACAGCAAGCAAATTAGGAGAAGTTATTTTTAAGGAAATTAAAATTGTTGAATCATTTGAAATCATTACTGAGCTAGATAATCCTGGAAGTTTAGCATGGACAGCACCAGACTTAACACTGATGGATGCTTTTGTAGAGGATTTATTATCTTCGATGACCATTGAAGAAAAAGTAGGACAAATGATTCAAGGAGAACGTTCAAGCGTCTCACCTTCAGATATTCGTGAATATAATTTAGGATCTGTATTAAACGGTGGCGGTTCTATTCCCGGAGATGACATCGATGATTGGTTTAGAATGTATGTACTCTATCAATTAGGTGCAAAAGAAAGTTCTTCAGGTATTCCAATTATTTTTGGAACAGACTCAGTACACGGAAACAATAACTTATTAAATGCAACACTATTCCCACATAATATAGGTCTTGGAGCAGCAAATGACCCAGAACTCATGAGACGCATTGGTGAAGTCGTTGCGATTGAAACACGACTTACAGGTATATCATGGACATTTGCTCCAGCTGTTAGTATTGCACAAGATGCAAGATGGGGAAGAACTTATGAAAGTTTAAGTGAAAATACAGCTTTAGTTTCTGGACTTGTTGCATCCTTTATTGAAGGGTTACAAGATGCAGGAGTGAGTGGTTCAGCGAAACATTTTGTTGCAGATGGTGGAACACTCAATGGTATTGATCAAGGAAACGCTGTGATGACTGAGGAACAGATTAGAGCTATCCATTTACCTCCTTATCAAGAAGCTATTGATGCAGGTGTTGATACAATTATGATTTCATATTCATCCATTAATGGATTGAAAATGCATGGATCAGAATATTGGATTCAAACAGTACTTAAAGATGAAATGGGATTTGAAGGATTTATCATCTCTGACTATGATGCAATTCATCAATTACCAGGTAGTCATTATGATCAAGTTGTAGATTCTATTAATGCAGGTATCGATATGCTCATGGAACCACATGATTGGAAAACTGCTTATAATGATATCTTAGCAGGATATCAAAATGGAGATATCGAAGAGTCAAGAATCAATGATGCAGTACGTCGTATACTTACGATTAAATATAAGCGAGGATTATTTACAGAAGATATCTTTAGATACCAACCAGAATATCTTGCAGATGAAGCACATCTTGAAATTGCACGTGAAGCTGTTCGAAAATCTTTAGTTCTTTTACAAAACGATAATGATTCATTACCATTAACAAAAAATGAAAAGATTGCTATTGTAGGTCCTGGTGCGAATGATTTTGGACTTATGTTTGGTGGATGGTCATTAGGCTGGCAAGGAGCTGTTGACCCACAAAGTGGTCAACCAGCAGGGTTCGGTCAATTTAGAAAAGAAGCTCGAGCAACAACGATTTATGATGGCTTTGTAGAAGCATTATCAGGTTCTGAAGGATCAATCGTTTCTGATGTCTCAGAAGCAGATACAGTCATTGTTGTCTTAGCAGAAACACCTTATGCAGAATATCATGGTGATGATACCAACTTAGGAATTACTACAGGTAGAAGAGCTCATCCAGGAAATGCTGCTGCTATTCAAATAGCTCAAGAAGCACAAGCTGCAGGCAAGAATGTTGTCGGTATCTTGTTATCAGGTAGACCTTTATTAGTTGGTGATATTCTTCAACACTTTGACTCATTCATTGCAGCATGGTTACCAGGAAGTGAAGGTGGACACGGCATTGCAGATGTGGTTTTTGGAGATTATGACTTTACAGGAAAAACACCTTTTGTTTGGTATTTTGACGCAACTAAATTTGGTCAAAACTCTAACTCTTTAAACTATAATCCTGAAGATTATTTATTCCCATATGGATATGGCTTGAATTACAATAACTAGACGATTAAGAACCATTCATTTGGTTCTTTTTTTTTGTCATTATGAAGCATGTCATCGTGTCATTTCATCAATTTCATATAGACGCCTTAATCTGCGATATGGTAGAATAATCACAATGATATAGCATTTATAAGAATGAATTATTCATTCTCAATATTCATTTTTGTAAAACATCTAGAGCATATATACATAACAAGAGAGGAGTAAAGATTAACTTTATTAATGATCATTTAATAGAGCACATATCTTACATAAAACGATGTTTGAATCATTGATAAAAGATTTATCTCAACGTGATGAAATTGTAGCAATTGTTTTAGGAGGTTCTAGAGCAACCAACAATCATGATGTAAACTCTGATTACGATGTGTATGTTTATACATCAAAAGCTATAGATGAGAGGATGCGTAAATCAATTATTGACCCATATGTCTCTTATATGGAATATTCGAATAGTTTTTGGGAACTTGAAGATGACGGGACACTCAAAAATGGTGTTGATATAGAATTCATCTATAGAGATATCAATCATATTGAATCAAATCTCTTAAATACATTAAATGGAAATATATCTAACGGCTATTCCACTTGTTTCTTAGACAATTTTATGAATTCTTTAATCATCTATGAAAAAAATCATGTCATTACGAATATCAGAAAAAAGCTTCTTGAGATCGATTGGAATACTATGTTTGATAAAATCATTATCGAAAATATGAAGTTAATAAGAGACTCTATGCCTTCGATTTATTATCAAATAGAAAAAGCCTTTAAACGTCATGATACTCTTTCAGTTAATCACCGTTTAACAGCATATTTTTCAATCGTATTCGATGTTATATTTGCTCTCAATAAAACCTTACATCCAGGTGAAAAAAGACTCCTTGAGTTTACGAAGAGATTAAAGATTGTACCAAATGATTTTGATGTTCATGTCAACCAAATATTCGAAAAAGCTTACGTCGATTCAAAGAAGGCACTTGAGATTTTGGACATCATTACTACTCAAATGTATGATCTAGTTTTAGAACATGGATACAATATAACACGTCAGCGTTACGAAAAAAATAAACAAACACTTTAAACTGGAGTCATTAACGATGGATATTGATCAAAAGATAAAGGTTTTAAAAAAGATCGCTATTGAGTTTAATAAAGCACATGTGACATGGGCTGTAGGTGCTTCAATGCTGCTTTACTTAAAAGGTATCTTTTTTGAAGTGCATGATATTGATGTGATGGTTATTGAACAAGATGTTGATGTTGTTAAAAATATCCTACTTAACATGGGACATCTTCATCCATCAGTTTCTCATACAAAATATAAAACAAACGTATTTTTAGAATTCACAATTGACAAAGTTGAAGTAGATATTATGGCAGGTTTCTCTATTGAAGTTAATGATAAAACGATTGATTGCTCCCTAAAGCAAGAAGAAATTGTTGAATTTTTTGAT
>SBGC01000050.1 GCA_006226985.1 Bacillota bacterium
TATTATAACATAATAAATAATAAAAAAAAAGACAGTTTCGGTCAAATGAAAACGTGTCCTTTGTTTACTTTTTGCGATTTTTAATGCATTTTACTTGCATTTTATAAATGTTCTATTCAAGTTCTACATTGTGGTAAACATCTTGAACATCATCAAGCTCTTCTAACATTTGCATTAATCGATCAAATTTATCCACATCATCTTGTGTCTCAAGCTTAGTCCCCATGATAGGTAACCACATGATTTCTTCAGTTGGCATATCAAGATCTGGATTAACATCATAAAGCGCTGTGCGAATAGCATTGAATTGCGATGCATCGGCGTATAAAGTGACACCTTCTTCATCCGATTCAATGTCAGTAACATCAAGATCGTTACCGATAAGTATTTCTAAAACTTCATCTTCTGACATCCCTGGAATCGTGAATACTGCTTGGTGATTAAACTGATGTAATGCTGATCCTGAAACACCTAATTTACCACCTGTTTTTGTAAAGCAATTTCTAACTTCAGCAATCGTACGATTGACATTATCCGTTAAACATTCAACGATAAACATTGAACTTCCTGGACCAAATCCTTCATAGCGTGCACTTGTAAAACTATCTTCTTGTCCGCCTTTAGCTTTATCGATATTTCGTTTGATAATATCTGCAGGAATTTGTTCCTTCTTTGCTTTCTCAATGATTCTTTTTAATGATTGGTTTGTGTCAGGATCTGGTGTTCCTGATTTTGCAGCGAGATAAATTTCTCGACCAAATTTTGCATAGAGTTTACTTTTGACAGCAGCTGTTTTAGCCATCGCTACCTTTCGTACTTCAAATGCTCTTCCCATAATTTATACGTCCTTTACTCCAAATTTTTCTTCATAAGTTTTAATACTTTGTGCAATGATTTTCTTAGCTGCTTCTGGTCCTTCAATATCCAATATGTATGTTTTTTTACCTTCAAGTGATTTGTACACTTCAAAGAAGTGGCCCATTTCAGTTAAAAGGTGTTGCGGTAATTCATTAATATCATTATATTGGGTTAACGATGGATCACCAAATGGGATGGCAATGATTTTTTCATCAATTTCATCTGAATCAATCATTTTCATCACACCAATTGGATAACATTGAACAATCGATAACGGTTCTATATCTTCTTGGCATAAAACAAGGACATCAAGAGGGTCATTATCTCCAGCATAAGTTCTTGGAATAAATCCATAATTTGCTGGATAGTGAGTTGACGTAAATAAAATACGGTCTAAAATAATCATACCAGTATCTTTATCTAACTCATATTTTTTCTTACTACCTTTAGAAATTTCGATACATGCAATAAATTTATCAGGTTGAATTCTTGATTTATCGATATCGTGCCATATGTTCATAAATCATGCTCCTTTTTTTGTCCATTTCTATTTTAACACTTTAGTGTAAAAAAAACACCCTAATTATTGGGTGCTTTTTATGTTCACATAGAAGTTGATGCTGCTTATCCACTATGTGCCCCTTAATTTGTATTTAAATACCTTGTATAAAGGCTACGAATTACAAAACAACCCCTAATATGCTTAATAAATCGTAGTCGCGATGTAAGGCATCGCGGTAGAAACGTTATCTCCGTTATAGATAATTTATACGATAATTAAATACAAAACCATTATAGCAATTATTCATACATTCGTAAAGTAAATTATTTAATTTATTTACCAAGATGATCAAGATATAATTCATAAGTATTTTCTAAGAGTCCATTGATGGTCATTGGACCAACACCTCTTGGAACTGGTGATAGATATCCTGCGACTTCTTTGACGCCATCAAAATGAACATCACCTACTAATTTACCATTCACACGATTCACACCGACGTCAACAACAACCGCTCCTTGTTTCACCATATCTTTCGTGAGTAACTCAGGTTGACCAGCGGATGCGATAATAATATCAGCTTGTAAAGTATGTGAGGCTAAATCTTTTGTTTGTCTATGACAAACGGTGATGGTTGCTCCTGCATCCATCAAAAGTCTTGCAACTGGAAAACCTACGATATTACTTCTACCTATAACAACTGCATTAGCCCCAGCAATTTGAATGTCATATGTTTTAAGAAGCGTCATAATTCCTTTAGGCGTTGCAGGATAAATGGTTTTCTTCTTTTGGTAAAGATATCCTTGATTGATAACATGAAAGCCGTCAGCATCTTTATCTTTGGATATTAAATCAATTAAGTAACTATCATCTAGATGCTTAGGTATAGGAAGTTGGAGTAAGATGCCATCAACTTCTGGATTTTCATTTAAATCAAAAATAAGTTTTTCAACTTCTTTTTGTGAAATAGTTTCATCAAGGCGATGCAATGTATGTTTTATACCTACAAGCTCACAAGCCTTTCCTTTTCCAGTGACATATGAAATACTCGCTGGATTATTACCGATGAGTATAATCGCTAATTCAGGAATACGATCTCCAATTTTCTTGTGTTCGTCTATTTTTTTCTTCAGTTCAAGATTTCTTTCATTAGCAACTTTATATCCGTCGAGTAAAATCATTTAAATCACTTCCTTAATCTAATAAATTCCCGTCAGCATCTACTTTCATTTCTAGTGCGCGAGGTGTTTTGTTTAATCCTGGCATAACCATAATACCTTTTGTAAGAGCTACTAAAAATCCTGCCCCTAAAGAAGGTCTAATTTCTTGAATATTTAACGTGAAATCTTCTGGTAATCCATGAACATTTGCATCACCAGTTAATGAAAGAGGTGTCTTAGCCATACAAACAGGTAGGTTCCAACCTAATTTTTCATATGATTCTAATTGAGCAAGTGCTTTTTTAGAGAAAACAACATCTTTTGCTCCATAAATCTTTTTAGCGATTTTTTCAATTTTAACTTTTGGCAAGTCAATTTGATCATAAATAGGCTTGAAATGAGATCCTTTTTCAGCAATATCAACAATGATATTTGCTAAATCAACCATACCTGCTCCACCTTCACTAAATCCTTTACATAAGGCAACTGGATGATTATTTTCTTTTGCCCAATTCAGCATATAATCAACTTCATCTTGTGGATCGGTGTAGAAATGGTTAACTGCAATGACATATTTCATTCCAAAGTTTTGAATATTCGTTAAATGTTTAGCAAGAAGTGGTAATCCTTTGATCATAGCATCTAAATTAGGTGATGAAAAATCTTCTGCACCACCATGTGATTTTAATGCGCGAAGTGTAGTAACAATGACAATAGCGTCAACTTGTTTATTCAAATAGGGCATCTTAAGATCTAAGAATTTTTCCATACCTAAGTCTGCGCCAAATCCAGCTTCTGTCACGGCATAATCCCCAAGTTTAAGCGCTAAGCGAGTCGCAACTATCGAATTACATCCGTGAGCGATATTCGCAAATGGACCTGCATGAACGAACGTTGGAACACCATCGACTGTTTGAACAAGGTTAGGATTCATTGCTTGTTTGAGTAATAATGTTAATGCATCAGCTCCACCAAGGTCAGAAACATAGAGTGGTTCTTGATTTTTGTTATAACCAATTAAGATACGATTTATTCTATTTTTTAAGTCAACTAAGTCACGTGATAAAGCTAAAATAGCCATAATTTCTGATGCTGCAGTAATAATAAACCCATCTTTACGTGTAGGTGTTTCAATTTCACGAAGTGCACGATCGTTCATATCCATGCAACGTTTCCAAGTCACTGTTTCAATGTCTAATTCATTACCTTGGAAGATGTGGTTATCAATGAGAGCTGATAAAAGATTATTTGCTGCAGTTATGGCATGTAAGTCGCCTGTAAAATGCAAGTTTATTTCTTCAGATGGTGTAATACTGGATTTCCCACCACCTGTAGCTCCACCTTTAAGACCGAAAACAGGTCCTAAGCTTGGCTCACGTAATGCTAATACAGGATGCTTTCCGATATGTTTAAGGCCTTGAGTCAAACCTATTGAAATCGTTGTTTTACCTTCACCAGCCGGTGTTGGGTTGATTGCTGTTACTAATATCAATTTGCCATCAGGTTTGTTTTCAAGTCTCTTTAAAACGTTAAGATTAATCTTAGCTTTATCAAAACCATAGGGTATGCACTCTTCTTGAGTTACGCCCATTTTTGCGCATAAATTCATAATATTTTCCATATTTTTCTCCTTATGTATACATATTGTCTAGACATGACATACCCATTATAACATATTAAAACCATCTATGAAAACGCTACAATCTGGTTTTTTGTTATGACACAAATGAATAGACTTATTTACATAGTTAATGTGTAAAAAATAAAAAATTCAGTCCCCCCGAACTGAATTCTTTATTCAAGCACATGGTTTGTGCTAGCCCCGTGAAGAGGTTTCCCCGAGTCCAAAATCTTGGAATAAATCCATGCCCCCATTTTTATGAGTCTTTTGGTTTTTTTCAATCAAAACGAAAGCATCTCATAAAAATCTAATTCTATTATACTTGGGTTTTTTTGTTATAAACAGGGCGTATATGTCCTATTATGAAAAAAAACACATCAAAATTGACGTGTTTTTGTTAAATTTTTCTTATAAGTTAAGTATTCTCTTAATTTTGGCAGAAAGTCCATTAATTTCTTTTAAAGATAAACTACATAACGCTAAACGTATACCACCATTCATTGGAACAGCATAAATATGATGTTCAGCAAGCTTTAAATAGTCCTTGTCTGGATCTTTCGTGAGTATGACTGTATAGAACCCACTCTTGAAAGGATACATTTTTAATCCAGCTTCTTTTGCTTGTTTTAAGAAGAGTGCGCTTCTTTCTTGCACAAGTGTTGTAATATGTAATAATCCGACTTTAAAAGCATCTTTATGTTCTGTCTTGGAAAAATGATTTAATAACTCAATAGATGGTGTAGGCGTTGCTGACCAAGAACCTCTTGCTTCATTAATGAATCTTGGTGCTGCTTGTTTAACTAATGCTTCGTTGGTAGAAATCATAATTGCTGCACCTAATCTCATGCCGTAAACACCAAATGTCTTAGAACCTGAAAAAGAAATGATTGTTAAAATATGTTTTTCAAGCTGTGGTAAATATGTCATTTTTTGTCGTGTATCTTTTTCGTGAGAGAAATCAAGATAGGCAACATCATAAAGAAATACAATGTCATTGTCTTTTTTTGAATTTAGAATATTAATAATGGTTTGCCATTCATCTAAATCCAGTGTATATCCTGTTGGATTATGGCATGGATCATTAATAACTACAATAACTTGTTTTTGAATGTTGCATAATTCATCAAGTTTTGTTTTAAAACTATCTAAATCAAAATGGTCATCTTTGAATAACTTATGCTCGAATATTCTCAGTTTTGCGCGATCAGCAAATCGTTCATACTGCCATCTGACATCCGATACAAAAACATAATCATTTGGCTTACTAAACAGTGCAAACGTCGATGCAATCGCTCCACTGCCACCTGGAGTTGCACAAGCATTTACAAACATCTTTTCACGAATTTTAGATTCATGTTTTCCTAAAACCCATGAAATTACATTCGCCTTAAAATCAGGACCGCCATCAACTGATGGATAAGGAAGAATGTATTCATCAACAAACTGACGAATTGCTTTTGTTACGATCGGCATGCCACCTATTGTTTTATCTTCATCGTAAAACATGCCTATGGACGCATTGATCACGTCATCATATATTTTTGACGCTGCCACTGCATCCTTAGATATTTTTAAAATATCCACACTCACATCGATCACCTCTATTATTCATTATAAATCAAGTCATCTAAAAATTGGTCAAACAAGTAAAGCCAGTGTTGTTTTTGATTTTTAATGACCATACGTACATGAATGTGCCCTTTAATAAACTCTAAACGAATGGGCACATTGAATGCATTAGCCTTATCAAATAACTTCTGACCGTTCATCTTTTGAGATGCTTCCATTGTTAACACGAGTGAAACCATAGATGGTTCAACAAGTGTTTTTTGAACACCGATTTTCGCACAATACTTTTTAAATAGTTTTTCATACATATATAAAAGAAGATCTGCATCAAGTGCTCCAAAACGATCAGTTAACTCATTTTTTAGATCGTTAATGTCTGAAAGCCTGTTAAGTTCAGCAATTCGTTTATGTATTTCAATACGAATAGCGTCTTCACTCACATAAGATGGGTCTACGTGTCTTGCTGCATAGACTTCATCAATAGTAGTTTCTTTTGGTTTTTCAATAGAAATACCTGTTATTGCTTCTTCGAGTAATTTCATATAGAGTTCAATACCTACTGAGTCAATGAAGCCTGATTGTTCAGATCCTAAGATATCACCTGCACCACGAATAGATAAATCTCTCATGGCTATCTTAAATCCACTACCCAGTGCAGTGAAGTCTTGAATAGCAGTCAATCTCTTTTTAGCTTCATCGTTGATGTTTCGATATTGATCATAGAGTAGATACGCATAAGCGATTCGATCACTACGTCCAACACGTCCTCTAATTTGATAGAGTTGTGATAACCCTAATTTATCTGCATCGTGGATGATGAGTGTATTTGTATTAGGAATATCAACACCTGTCTCGATAATCGTTGTAGATACTAAAACATCATATTGGTGATCTATAAAATCACTTAACGTATTTTCTAATAAATCACGATTCATTTGTCCATGTGCATATGCAATTCTTGCTTCAGGAACTAGTTTTTCAAGTTTATGTACCATGCCTTCAATGCCTTGTACTTGATTAAAGAGATAAAAGACTTGTCCGCCTCGTGCAAGCTCTCTAGAGATTGCTTCTTTCACTAATGCTTCATGACGTTCAACAACATATGTTTGAACAGGATACCTGTTTAAAGGAGGTGTTTCAATCATTGATAGATCTTTTAGTCCCATCATCGACATTTGTAATGTTCTTGGAATCGGAGTTGCAGATAAAGTGAGTGTATCGACATTCACTTTAATCTCTCTAATTTTTTCTTTATGTTCAACACCAAACCGTTGTTCCTCATCTATAATGAGTAAG
This sequence comes from Bacillota bacterium, assembly GCA_006226985.1. GTDB lineage: Bacteria > Bacillota_I > Bacilli_A > Acholeplasmatales > Acholeplasmataceae > Peloplasma. The sequence continues at coordinate 7,007 of SBGC01000050.1, forward strand.
CCTAAGTCTTTGAATTTTACATCTTTTGAAAGTATACGATGCGTTCCTATTAAAACATCGACATACCCTTTGCTTAATTTTTCAAGCGTTTCTTTTTGTTTTTTAGGTTTCACAAAACGACTTAATAAAGCAACATTGGCCCCATATTTTTCAAAACGTTCTTTGAATGTATAAAAATGTTGTCTGGCTAATACTGTTGTAGGAACTAAATAGAGGACTTGTTTCTGATTGAGCACAGCTTTAAATGATGCACGAAGTGCAACTTCTGTTTTGCCAAATCCAACATCGCCACAAATCAGACGATCCATTGGTCTTTCTTGTTCCATATCATGCTTTGTATCAATAATTGCGCGTTCTTGATCTTTTGTGGTTTGATAGTTGAAATCAAGCTCAAAAGCTTTTTGCATTTCAGTATCTTTGTCATATGCAAAACCAACACTTTGTTGTCTTTCAGCATAAAGTTGAATTAATCGATCACTTAAATCTTTAATACGCATGCGGACACTGGCTTTAGTCTTTGTCCATTGTTTTCCACCAAGTTTAGATAATTTAGGATGCATACCATCATGACTGCTATATTTAAGAACCATATCAATTTGATCCATAGGTACATATAAAGCTTCTTGATTCGCGTATATAATATGCAGATAATCTCTTTTTTCTTGACTTAACTCCATTGTTTTTAAACCTATATATTGTCCAATGCCATAATCATAATGAACAACAAAATCGCCAACTGTTAAATCTTCGATACGTCGAATCTTGGTTGATTGATTTAAAACGCTTCGATATTTAATTGCGGGTCTTACTTTATATGAGAATAATTGTGCTTCATCAATAATCATTAAATGATCTGGTTTAGAAATAAATGATCCATGGTTTGACTCTTTAACAAGAATGATGTCAGCTGATTCTTCTAGTTTTTGTTTGTATGAGATTTTCTTTTCCTGAAGAAAAGTAGTCACTTGCTCATGATAATGATTCGTTGGTGCACAAAAAATAATGCGCATCTTACCTAAAACATCTTTAATATCTAGGTAAAGAAGGTTTAAGTTCCCTTGATAGTTATTGACTGTTGATATACCTAAATCAATTGCGTCCTCGGGTGAATTCAATCCATAATTATCGATTTCGATATGTTTTTTCTTTAGTTGTTTCGATAAGTCGATTCTAAAAGGAACATCTAAAAATGCTCGACCGTTCATTGCAACCGCATATGTATCTAAATCACTATGAATGGTTTCTTCGTTTGCAATCATCTTATGAACATCGATGTAGTAAATCTTTTTCTTTTTTGTAAAATCAATGATTGTTGTTTCTTCTAAGTTAAAAAATGGGATATATAAATTGAGGGCATCGAGCTTCGTTCTTGTTTCGATGAAATCAAGATCAGCACCTAATTTTTCTTGTTCTCTTTCTGAAAGTGATTTTTCTTGGAAAAACTTTTGAATGCGATTAATCGCATCTTTTTTCATGTCATCTGTGTAAAAAAGCTCATGCATAGGTGCAATTTGAATCGTTTCGATTTCTGCAAATGACCTCTGATTTTCAACATCAAAGACTTTTATCTGATCAAGGACGTCATCAAAGAAGTCTAGACGGTAAGGCTTATCATGATTAAGGGTATAGATATCTAGAATATGGCCTCGTAAACTGAATTCACCAGGTTTCTCTACAGTGTAAGTTCTCACATATCCACTATAAACTAAGTACCTAACAAGCTCTTGAATGTCATAGTTTTCGTTTCTTTTGACCGTTTTTACACTATGAATATAATCGTCTGGAGTGAGTTGTCTTTGACAGATGCCTTGCATGGTTGTAATTATGATAAATTTTTGGTCTGTAAGTAGTTGTTTTAATGTAAAAAGACGTTCACTTTTAAACTCAGGACTGCCTAAAGCCATCATACTTGTTAATGTTTGATCTGCTGGATAAAAGAGGACTTGCTCTGAATCAACGAGTTGAGACATGACGTCATAGTATTTTTGTGCTTCATATAAATTAGGTGTAACAACAAATACATTTTCATCACCTTCTAAATAATCAATAGCTATTAAATAGGCGTTATAGGTATCATTTGATGACTTAAAAAACACCGTTTTGGATGTTTTTTCTATTCTCTTATGTATTTGTGTGTTGTGTCTTATATAATTTAACATGTTCACCTAGATATGAAAACCCAAACCTACGTTTGGGTGTTGTATTTCGTCATAATATCTTTATATGGTTTATCTTGGATAAAGTCATCGATGATATCCATAGACAGCTTGATTGTTTTTTGAAGTGTTATGATTTCGTCTTCACTAAATTGTCCAAGAACATATTGATCAAGTGCCATAGACACATTATTATCAATACCTATCCGAACCCGTTTAAATGCTTCATTATGCAATAAACCAATGATATTTCTTAATCCGTTATGGCCACCATGACCACCAGTTTCTCTAAGTCTTAGCTTGCCTGCTGGCAAGTTGACATCATCAACAAATATCAATAAATCATCCATATCCACATCGTAATATTTCATGATTTTTGAAATTGCTTCGCCAGATAGGTTCATATACGTTGATGGTTTAACAAACATTATTTTTTGACCCAATTGATTAATTAAAGCGACTTCTGCATTAAACTTTAAGTCAAGTTTAGCTTTTTCCTTTAATTTATCGAGATAAGCGTCAATCACCATGAACCCAATATTGTGACGTGTTTTTTGATATTTTTGACCTGGGTTACCAAGTCCTACAATCACTTTCATTAATTTTTCTCTGGATGTGATATTTTGTCAAATATTTGACTAATTGGTTCGTCTTTTACGATGTGTAGTATTGATTGACCAAGTAATGGTCCAATTGATAATTGAATAATTTTTGGTAATGCTTTTTGTTTAGGTAGTGCGATTGTATCTGTGACAACAACTTGACAAATAACTGAGTTGTTAATTCTTTCAATCGCATCCCCTGAAAAAACAGCATGGGTTGCAGCTGCATATACTTTGGTTGCTCCAGCGTCAATTAAAGCTTGAGCTCCAGCAACAAGTGTTCCTGCTGTATCAATAATGTCATCCACCATAATAGCAACACGTCCACTAACATCCCCAATAATATTTTGGACTTCAGCTCTATTTGGTTCTGGTCTTCTTTTATCAATAATAGCAAGTGGAGCATTCAAAATTCTAGCAAAGATTCTAGCCCGTGTCACACCACCATGATCTGGTGATACAACGACGATATTTTCAAGTGGTTTATTATATAAGAAATAGTCAGCTAAAAGTGGTGCTGCAGGGAAGTTATCAATGGGTATATTAAAGAATCCTTGAATTTGTGCGGCATGTAAGTCAAGACATATCACACGATTAACACCTGCAACTTGAAGCATATCTGCAATCAGTTTTGCAGTAATTGGTTGTCTCGATTTTGATTTTCTATCTTGTCGAGAATATCCATAATAAGGCATAATGACTGTGACTGTTTTTGCTGAAGCACGCTTAAGAGCATCCGCCATAATTAGTAATTCCATTAAGTGTTCATTTGCAGGAGATGATGTGGATTGTATAACAAAACAATCATGTCCACGTACACTTTCTTCAATATTGATTGATATTTCTCCATCAGCAAATCTTACAACATCCGCTGAAGATATTTCAATCCCAGAAGTTCGAGCAATCTCTTCCGCTAAAGGGCGGTTTGAGTTCAGGGCAAAAAGTTTAATTTTCTTTCCATCGATGATTGACATGTTCTATACTCCTTCGTTATTATCACTTTCATTATACATGAAATGTATCTTATTTTTTAGACATAACTCCAAAAAAAAATCTTTTTGCATGGTCTGCAAAAAAGATTTCTATTTAATACTTCATTTGTTTGCTTATTCTTCTTCGGAAGCTTGTGGATTTGCTAAAGCTTCATTGTAAGCAACCGTAATTGCATCTTCAATAACTTTACGCATTTCTCCATGAATAGGGTGTGCAATATCTCTAAATGTACCATTTGGAGTTTTTTTGCTTGGCATTGCGACAAAAATGCCGTTTTCTCCTTCAATGATACGAATGTCATGTACAACAAAACTTTCATCGAAGGTTATTGTTGCCACTCCCCTTAGTCTGCTTTCGCTGCTAACAAGCTTAACTCTTACATCGGTAATTTTCATTTTGCCCTCCAAGA
>SBGC01000128.1 GCA_006226985.1 Bacillota bacterium
TGCAACCAACAGTTGCTTGTATTCACTACTTATCAGTCGTATACTAAGAGTGTAAGGAGGTTTTCTATGCTTAATTTAGATTTAATTAGTAGAAAAATCATTGAGAAAAGAAAACAAAAAGGTTTAACTCAAGAAGAACTTGCTGAAGCTTTATATGTCTCGAGACAAGCTGTCAGTAAATGGGAAATGGGTAAATCATTACCCAGTCTTGAAGTACTCCTTGAAATGACAGAACTCTTTGATGTGACCATTGATTATATGCTTGATGGCTCAGAGCTCAGCGATCATGACTATCAGTCAATGTTTATGCAATATCCAAGAGAATCCGTTATCTATCATTTTCTTAACTCCAATCACGTAAATGATGATATTAAAAACATCTTTTACCTCCTCACACAAAAGGAGAGAAAACAAATGATTGACCAAATGATCACGAAACAACTAAGTATTGATGTCAATTTATTATGGCCATACTTAAGTGTGGTAGAAAGAAAGTATTTAATCGGTAACTTTATGTCTAAAGATATGGATTCTGATCTATTTACACTTTATGACATGATGACTACCGAAGAAAAAATGATGGTTCACCCAGAGGGTAGAACTAACATAATTGTAAAAAATAAACGAAAAGGAGAAAAGAGTTAATATGAAGTATACTCAATTATTACCATTTATGGACAGAGAAGAATTAAAAAAAATAGCTGAAGAAATTATATCAGGTGAATTAAAAGGTGTTAGACTACAAGCATTATTTCCATTTTTAGGTAGAGAAAATCTACATGAGATTGTTGATCAACTCATTCTAAAGAAGGATGCTGAAACACTTCAAAGTGCAATTCCTTTTATTTCAAGAGAAAAAGTATTAGATATTTATCAAGCAGCTGAAAAAGGTGAGATTCCTAACTTTGATGCTTCTAGATGTATTCCATTCTTAGGTTCTGAAAAAATAAAAGATTTATTTAGAGAACTTGTTAAAAATGCTCCAGCTGAACCTGAAGTAGAAGATGAAGACTAAAGACCTCAACCGAGGTCTTTTTTTTATATCATAAAGTTATAATGTTGAATCCCGATAAATTGGTTTTGTTTTTAAATGAATGATTCGATTTCTTTCTTCTTTATATTTAATACGATTTAATAATGTTACTATACTTTCATTACCAAGAACTTCTTTATCGGTATCAATGGTTGTTAAGGGTATTTCATAGTTTCTTGCATCAAGTGTATTATCAAATCCAATCACTTGAACATCTTGAGGAACTCGTTTACCTATTAATTTTAGTGCTTTAATTAAAGAAATAGCTAAGAAGTCATTTGCACAGACAAATAGTTCAGGTAATTCGTCCATTAGTTTTAACTCATTAGCCAGTAATTCTTGATCACCATAGGGGAACTCATCAGCTTTCATGATATTATATTTTGACTGATAATAAAGTTTATGATCAAAAAGTGCTTCTCTAAACCCAACAAAACGTTCATAAAAGCCCAAACAGTGAAGATAATCTCCAATGAATCCGATTTTTGTAATCGATGAAGATCGAATAATAGTTTTAATTAAGTTTTTAATGCTATTTCGATTTTCCATTAAAACAATATCGAAATTACCAGCATACTCAATACAATCAATCGTACTATCCATAAAAACGACAGGAATTTTTAGTGATAAAAGTTGTTTAACTAAAACCGTATCAAATGTTTCCAAACAAAGGATACCACTTACTTCGCTAATTCGAATGTAGTCTTTCAAATCTTGGAACTGATGAATCTTACCATATTGGAATTGTAACAAATTTAAGTTATATTTTGTTACAATATTATCAATACCACGTAAGACGGCTAAAAAGAAGTTTAGATTTTGAAGATCATTTGTTGTGAGAATTAAAATGTTCTTATGATGAAGAATGGTTTCTCGTTTTGCGACAGTATCTAAATTTTTATAGCCCAGTTCTATTGCTTTATTTAAGATCAGTTGTCTTGTTTTTTCTGGCATTGGTTGATTGTTGAATGCTTTAGATACTGTATTTCTTGATAAATTTAAAGCTTCAGCTATATCATCCATACTTATTTTTTGATGCATCATATCACCTCGAAAGTAGTATATCATAAATTTACAAATACACAATAAGAATTCAATAAAAGCCCTTACATATTTACATTTGCACAAATTCATACATAAAAATTGGATTTGATTGACATCAGGTAACACGTTATATATAATGCAACTGTAACGATTACCTAAAAAATAAATGAGGTAACCCATGAAACAAAAAAGATTAAATCATTATCGAAGAAATTATCACTTGTTAGTGTTCTTAATACCAGCACTTGTTTTAGTATTTATTTTTAGCTACATACCTATGTATGGTATTCTCATTGCTTTCCAAAACTATGTTCCAGGTGATCCTATTTTTTCAATGAAAGCAGATTGGGTTGGTATCCTTCACTTTCGATCATTCTTAAATGACTTTCGATTTGAACAATTGATGATTAATACGTTCCTACTTTCGTTATTTGGATTCCTTATCGGTTTTCCACTTCCAATCATCATTGCACTTTTATTAAATTCGATGAGAAGTAGTAAAGCATCCAAACGACTACAAACGATATTTTATGCACCACACTTTATATCTGTCATCGTTTTAGTCGGTATGCTTCATCTCCTTTTTGGTGAATATGGATTTATTAATAATTTAGCTATTTCACTTGGAGGAGAAAAGTATTCATATTTCTTAGAAGCCAATGCATTTAGATCACTCTTTATCTTATCAGGTAACTGGCAAGATTTTGGATGGAGTGCAATTATTTATCTAGCAGCATTATCCGGTGTTGATCCAACACTTCATGAAGCTGCAGTCGTTGATGGTGCATCGCGTTTTCAACGAATTATTCATATCGATCTACCAGCAATTTTCCCAACAATCTCTATTCTTCTGATCTTATCGATAGGAAATTTAATGGGTGTTGGTTATGAAAAAGTACTCCTTATGCAAACAGGTGGAAATATCTCCGTTTCTGAAGTCATTTCAACCTATGTCTATAAAACAGGACTCACCGGTTTTCCAGATTTCAGTTATGCAACAGCGATTGGAGTTTTCAACTCATTAATTAATGTCATCTTATTAATTTTTGCGAATACGATGGCAAAAAGATTTTCAGAAAATAGTTTGTGGTAGGAGGAGCGATCATGAAATTATTCCAAAAGAAAAAGACGCTCTTCGAAGCGAAAGTTGATAAATATTACTACTTGATTAACAACTTAATTTTAGGTTTATTAGCAATCATCGTTATTTATCCACTCTATTTTATTATTATCGCATCTGTTTCAAACCCTGATGCAGTCATGAATGGTGAAGTTCTCTTATACCCTGTTAAATTCTCTTTAGAAGGCTATCAACGGCTTTTAGGTGAAAGTCAAATATGGGTAGGATACCGTAACACGATTCTATATACAACCATTGGTACAGCGATAAATATCTTAGTAACAATTCCTGCTGGATGGGCATTATCACGAAAGAACTTAGCGTATCGCAAGTTTGTTATGTGGTTTTTCATCGTGACGATGTTTTTCGGTGGAGGACTCATTCCATTTTATCTTCTCATCTCACGACTTAATTGGATTGATTCGCCACTTGCTTTAATCATTCCCTCAGCGGTGAGCGTATGGAACGTATTTATGACAAAAGCATTCTATGAATCAAATATTCCAGAAGAACTCTTAGAAGCGGCTAAAATAGATGGAGCAAACGAATATCGAACATTCTTAAGCATCATATTACCGATTTCTAAACCAATTATCGCAGTTATGGTTTTATTCTATGCAGTTGGACACTGGAATTCATACTTTAATGCATTAATCTTTATACATAGTGAAAACTTATATCCACTGCAACTCGTTTTAAGAGATATCTTAATTGTTGCTGAAGGTACGACTGGTACAGGTGATCCACAAACGATACTTGAACAACAACGTATTGCAAATATGATTAAATACTCATCGATTATTGTTTCAAGTTTACCTATTATTATCTTATACCCTTTCATTCAACGATTCTTTGAAAAGGGATTCTTAATCGGAAGTTTCAAGTAAGGAGAGAAAAAATGAAAAAAATATATTTAACAGTCTTTGTATTCTTAACACTCATCTTTCTAACGGCATGTGGTAACG
>SBGC01000022.1 GCA_006226985.1 Bacillota bacterium
TTCCCTGACATGATATAGAACCAATAAAAAGGTATCCCATCTTCTAAATTCTTGGTATAAAAGCTAATAAGCTTTAAATCAACCATGGGACCCTTGATAAACTCGGTGTTGTCGAGTTGATATGTGATTCGACAATCATATCGATCAGGATTATACATATCTTAAGAAATAAAATAAATCGATGCAGCAATTAAAATTTGTGCAGCATAATATGTTGAAAGATTTAATGCGATCATGAATTTTCGGTTATCGCCCTTAAAATAGATGGGTGCAAGTATTAAATCAGAGATGGCAAATAAAACTGCGCCAGTCATGAATAATATCGAAAAATTCGAAAAGTTATCGATGTTACCAGCAACAATCGCTTGTAAGACCATCGTAAAGATTAAGCCTGTATAAAATAAAGCAGGGATTTTAGCTATTCCCATGTCGAATTTTAATATCTTGCTCATGTAATAGATGATACCTACCATCGCTAAACCAAAGATGAGTGATAATAAAACAAAATCACTATATCTTAATAGAGCAATCAAATAAAAGATATGTCCAATGGAGAAAAAACTAATGCCATAGATAATAATTTTCTTATCTTCTTTTTGATCCTGAAGTGGTCTTAAAGCTAATACGAGATCTCCAAGTAACCCCATCATTAAACCAAAGATAATGAATAAAACGATTTGAAGTTGGTCTAGGCGCATGACAAGTAAAAAGATTTGACCTGTACTATCTTCAGTTCGTTCATAAATAGCTGCACCAGCAATTAAAATAAAACCAAAACTTGATAAAGCTTTTAAATACCAAGATGTGAGTGGTCGATCCTTTTTTGTCTCTTTAAAGATAAATAATGAAGTTGCTATCACTGTGTAAACAATCGCTATCAGAAGCATTTTTTAAATCCTCCTTTATTATGTTTATTGTAGCATAACTCGATATAAAATCGCATCAAAAAAGGGTAGAATTGCTACCCTAGTTCGTTTTAATCTTTGAAATGATGCTTTCTACTAAATCTTCTTGATCAATAGATGCAACATAGTTATGTGGTAATTTATGAATATCTTTGATGAAACGAAATTTAAAATAATCGTCTTCATCCAGTAATCCAATCACTTTATGAATTTCATGTGAATCTAAATATTTACTTAAATAGGCATCAAAGAGTTTCTTCTCATCTTCCTTGATGTAGATGGAAACTAAATTAATTTGTTTGTCATCAAGTAAGTTCTTGATTTCAAAATAGGCTTCTTTATCAAAGGATGTCGCAAGAATCGCTTCATCAGCATAATTTAAATAATGATTTAAATGGTACTTGAGTAAGTCCATTCCCATATCATAAGCTAATTTAGCTTGACTTGAATCTTTAGGTTCTAGGTGATCAAAGATTTCTTCACAAATCTCTTGGTATGAAAAAGACAAGATATGCATCGTTTTTGACACTTTGTCAATAATACGTTTCGCATCTAAATCTTTTTGATAATTAAAGAGATAAACAGTCTTTTTTTCAGGCTTTCTCTTCATCAAGTTAATGGTATATCGGTGGATATAACCATCATGCTTATAGATACGATCTTGATAGATACCGCCCACTTTTTTAATGAGTTGTTGTGAAGCAATATTATTATCATCTGCACAAAGTAAAATATCTTTTAGCTTGAAATCACGGTCAGCAATCATTAGTAATTCTTTCAAAAAGAATTCACCTGCTCCTTGTTCGCGAAACATGGGCGCAATCGATAATCCAATATGACCTTCATAATCTTCATGGTAATTATTGAGCATGTAGCGAATACATGCAACACCATAAATATTGTGTTTAAAATCTTTAAGAATGTAGAGATATTGTGGAATATTGTGAACGTCACTTCGTTCAGCATATTTCATCTTTTCGAGTTCTAAAACGAATTTAACAGGCTCCATATCCCTTAGTCTTGCAACTTTAGGAATGATATCAGACTCACTGTCAAAGAGTCTTAAAAACTGCATATAGTGTAGCATATCTTCAATCTTTAATTCACTTACTTTTAATACATGTAAATCGATAAATGCATCTTCTTTCATACGTCCTTCATGTCTTTAAAGATAATATCACTATCTAAATAGCGATAAAATATCTTTCTTTTTTTCCTTTCCTCGTGTGTTGTAAAAAAGAACAAATTGAATGCTTCCCATAAAAAGACCCAACCACCAATAAAAAGACCTTCTCTCATAATGGATGTTAAGAGAGGTAGAGGTTCTTGTCCGCGAATAATATAAGCAGACGTGATAAAGATGAGTGACATCACAATAAAAGTTGCCATCTGGCGATAGCCTCTCTTTAAGCGTTTATTAATAAAGAAAACGACAACTCTAAAGTTATTTTTAATAGCAACAATACTTTTTTGCTCTTTTTCCAAATCTTTTTTGTCCTGGGGTAAATAAAAACAAATTTCTACGGATTCATTTAATGGGATTTCTGTACCTGATTGTTCAAGGTAATCAATAAGTTCAGGTTCTAAATCCTTTCGACGAATCGGTGATGCATCCCAACCATTAAATATTTCTGAGTAATCTTCAAGAGATACTTCAATCATCATATGGTTTGTGTCTGGATTTCGGTTATATAAATTTTGGTACTCATGCTTTTTCATACGTTCACTTCGATTCTTTGATTAATTCTAGAATAGCATCTTTAAGTGCTTCATTGATGTCATAATGCTTATGAATAAAGTTTAAAATCGCTTTCGCTGATTCACGGTTATGGTTATAACCTTGCATCATCGATGCTAAAAGATGCTCTTGGTTTTTTACCCTAAATTCGATTCTTCTCTCTGGAACATACTGGTCACGATCAATTTCCTTATTCTCTAAATAGAGGGTTGGAAGTAGTTGATAGATATGGTTCATCGCATAAACTTGAATAAACGCATGTCCAGATGCTTTTTCGCCGCGCTTATCTCTTAAAAGTCCAATATAGAGATTCGTTAAAATCTCATTAACTCTGTAGTCAGAGGGTGTTTGATTTTTTTGTTTTAAGGGCTTTTCGACAAGAGAAACATCAAAGGTCTCTTTCATGTATAAAATCTTACCTGGGCTAAATTCAGCTGTTCTAAGCTCTTCTTCTTCGAAGACTGCAAACTCTAAGAAGACGCCATCTTCATATAACACTTTATAACCATCTTGTGTATTCTTAAATTGATAAGCTATCGGTTTGACATCAAGCCAAAAAAGTGATTCTAAATAGGATTTCTTATAACCTTTTTCAACGATTAAGAAAAAGTCAAGGTCGGAATAATCGTCTAAACGACTTTGATTAGATAATGACCCGAGACCTAAAAAACAGAGAATATGTTCATCTGTTTTAAATTGTTGGATCATTAAGTTGATGGTATTTAATATATCTTGTTTTTTCATAATTATATCTTCTTCTTTTTAGGTTTTGGAATGGGTAGTTCTTCATAAGTTAAAGAGATTAATGCTTCTAAATAAGGAATATCTTCAGTGTTTTCGATGAGTAAATAAGGTTTTGAACCAGGATATGGAGACGCAAGCACTGGATCAGGTGTCATCTTTAATCCTTTATCGGTGCATTTGATGAAGAGTTGATCATCAGCAAGTATACCAACCATTTTTTCTAAGACAAAAACACCATATTCACCAAACATTTTTTTAAAACGGATGTGATGGATATGTTTTAACTGATCCTCAATATATATTTTAAAATCATTCGATGTCGCCATTTAATTCTCCAAGTTTGTAAGGTATATCATTTTGTTTGATAATGTTTAGTTTTGTACAATCTTCGTTCCAATCAAGTATGGTTACACTAGCATTCTCAATAAAAATCATTTCTCTTTTTTCTAAAGGGATACCAAGTAATTCAAGGAGGATCATGCGAATATTTCCACCATGTGTAAAGATGATGACTTGATCATGTAAATGTCTTTTAGCAAGTTCCATAAAGTGTGTGACAACACGCTTTTGAAACTCTCTTAGAGATTCACCTCCATGGACATTTTCATCGACATGGTTAATGTGCTCGTTTGAAAAGAAATCATCATATTCTTCTTTTACTTCTTTCCACGTTTTGCCTTCCCATGAGCCTAATCTGATTTCACGAAGTGCTTCATCTTTAATGATATGTTGATGTGAGATACGGCTAAACGCTTCTGCTGTTTGATACGCTCTTTTTAAATCGCTAGCGTAAACATAGTCAAAAGAGATATCAACTAAATAATTAGCGAGACCTTCTGCTTGTAGATGACCAATCTCATTAAGTTCAATATCCATCCAGCCTTGCATCTTTTTATGTTGATTAAATTCTGTTTCGCCATGACGAATTAAGTAAAAAGCCATTGTTCACCTTAGTTGAGTTAAAGTTTTTGTAAAGATCAGTTACTTTTGATTTAAGTAAGTGGTAAACTCATCAAAAGTTTGAAATGTTAAGATTGGTACATTGTGTGCATTTAAAAGGTTTAAAAGTGCTTCATGATGTTCTTTAGCCTTTATTAAAAAATCATTTAAATGATCCTTATGGTAATAAGCTAAAAGGTCAGGTAAATCCTTTTTAACATCGGTATCTTTAAATAACCATTCAAACTCAAATTCAATTTCTGCAGCTGCAAATAAAGCTGTGTAGTAATCATTAATCGAACAAGCACGTTCAATTTTGTTATAGTTGTTAATGATTTCTTCATAAAAGCCATGTGCTTGGATTTCAAATGGTGTTATCTTAGTTACAGTCTTTTCATGGAACCAAGACTCCATACGTAAAATGAGTTCTTGGAAATTACATTTAATAAACTTTAGATCTTTTGAAGTGAATACAGCTTCATAAAGTTCATTAAAGCCTTTGGGAAGACTATGTAGATTGTTCATTTCAGATTTCAAATGCTTTCTTCCGCGCTTAACAGGTACTTGATGATACATCGCTATGACTTCTGTAACAAGATATAAAAGCTTAATACCTTCTTTTCTGACTTCTGATAGGTTATCTGCTTTATTTACGTTAAAAAAGATTTGATAAACATCTTTAAATTTGGCTTTCGCTTTTTCTTTTAAGGATACATGAAGTTCTTTTTGCATCGCATGATCTCTTAATTGATTAAAACGATTTAAATCGTCTTCACTACCATACCAAAGAACTTTACCTTCAGTTACTATAGAGACAAGACGTTCATGCCAAGATGCAATTTTTTCGAGTCTTTCCCATGAAATGGGCCATAAATCAAAACCAATTCCTTCCATCGTAAAGACAAAACCGAGGTTATACCCTCGTTGTGTCTTAGGTACAAAATAGAGGTCTAAATCAGATTTTTCATGGGTGTCTTGATAGATGCGTGATCCCATCATGACAACCACTGAGATATCATCTTTGTAGTCTTTCTTAATTTTATCAATGAATAATTCTGCAACATGATATGCGTTCATACATTTCTCCTTATAGTTCCTATTTTGTGATGTATATGGTTCGATCTTTGTTTCATCTTACCATGATAACTCGATATCTTCTATATTTTAAAAATAGATCCCACTTTGTCATAATGAAGTTTTTCATAATACGGATCAACATCAGACATGACATAAAGATCAAATGTTGGATAAAGGGATTTTATATGTGAAATTAGTTTTTCGCCGTACCCATGGCCACGATGATCCTTAGAGACTAGGAGGTCACAGATATAAACCGCATAATTAAAATCTTCAAGTGAACGAATATAACCGATAACATCGTCATCTTTAAACATTAAATAAGTGATTGATTTCATACAACTATCAAAAAAGAGCTGTACTCTTTCTTTTAAGAAATAATCCTGCCATTCTTTTCCTTCTGATTTGATAAGGAGAATGAGTTTATCAAAATGTGTTGGTTCAAATTTTTTGATGATTACCATATGTCACCTATGAAATGAATACTTATTAAGATATGTTTTGTGCATCTAAATCCGTAAATGCATCTTTATCGATATATTTTTCTTTTAAAAATTTAGCAAATGATTCATCAAGTTTCGCATATAAAAGTGTTATTTTAATGCCTTTTAATCTCATCACAAAGCGTGTATAAAGTGGATATGACTTTAGGTTCTCTTTTTTTACTTTAAATTGTGGCATTAACCCTGAATCATCATAATCGATATGCGAAAATGGGATAAATTTTATTGGCATCATAAAAACAAATGCTAAGAAAATACCACCTGTTAAAACGTCGTGAAAACCTTCATCAGATATTTTAAATGTATATGTTGATCTCAATAATTTAAGGGTCATCTGAATAAACGAATATAGCCATGTCGCACCGACAATGATAAAGGGGATGAAAAAGGGTAATTGATCGTTTAATGTTAAGATCACACCGTCTTCGTTTCGGATGGTTCCAAAAAGAATTTGATAAGCACCTAAAATGACGATGGCACATGCTAAGAATAATCCAACATATGCGATATAAAAGAATGCACTTTTTTTGTAATATAAATCATATTTATCTTGCATCATATTCTCCATGCATCTATCTTCTAAGTTCAAGTAATGAAACAGACTCAACAAGTGCTGTATAAGGAAACATATCAATGGGAACTGTTTCAACGAGTTGGTAATCTTTTTGTAAAAGCTGTAAATCTTTAGCGAGGGTTGATGGATTACATGATCCATAAATGAGTCGTGAGGGTTTAAACTTTTGAATAAGATAAATCGTTTCTTCGCCTAATCCAACACGTGGTGGATCGAAAAACATCACATCAATCTTCTTTTCACGAAGTCCTGATAGTGCTCGTTTGAAATCACTATGTAACACAGTGACATTTGAAATTCCATTTTCATTAAGTGAGAGTTTTGCTGATTCACAGGCTTGTTGTTCAATTTCAATCGCATAGACATGTTTTGCATCACCTGCAATATAATGGCTTACTGGTGCAATCCCTGCATAAGCATCAATCGCTACTTCATGTTTTTTTAAGTTAGCTAGTCGACGCATCTCTTGGTAGAAACGATCAGCTTGCTCTGTATTTAGTTGGAAGAATGCTTCTGGTTTCAATATAAAAGATTGATTGTTTAATCTCTCAATAATCGTTTCTTTACCTAAAATGAGTTCCATTTCATCAGTGAAAAATCCTGGTTTTTTTAAATCACCATTGATAACCTCATAAACTGAAACAACATGCTTCTCTTTTTTCATAAGTGCTTTAGCAACATCTATCAAACGACTTGATTTTTTTAGCATAATGAATGACACTTGTGCCTCTTTTGTATGTTCAGCAATTCTGACCACTAAGGATCTCACATATCCTCGTTTAGTTTTAGGATCAATCGCATCCATTTGATATTCATCCATCAAGTGGATGCATGTGTTTAGAATTTGATTAATGCCTTCATGTTGAATAGGACAATTTTCAATCGGAATAAAATGATTTGAATTTTTAGCATACATACCAAATACATTCTTACCTCTTAATTTTTGAACAGGTAAAGACGCTTTGTTACGATAATTTTTAGGGTTTACTGCTCCAATCGTCTTTTTAACGACATTGGGATTCGGTTTAGGATTCATATAGCGATCAAAGGATTGCAAAATAATATCACGTTTATGTGCTAAAGCGGTCTCATAAACCATATGCTGGGTTTGACAACCCCCACATGTTTCATAGACAGGACAAAAAGGAATACTTCTTGATTTACTTGATTTAATGACATTTTTTGTCATAGCGGTTGCTCTATTTTCAAAAACATCTTTAATTTCTATTTCGACTTCTTCACCAGGTAGTGCACCTTCAACAAAAATAGCAAGCTTTTGATCATAAGCAATGCCTTCACCGTTGATACCCATACGTTTGATGGATACAGTTAATGTATCGTTTGGTTTAATGTGTTGTTCCATAGTATTACCCCTTTGTTACTTTTATTTTACCAAGTAATATGCACTTTTCAAAAAAAAAGTGATGAAATATCATCACTAGTTCTTCGGATTGGGTTTAAAGGTAATTCCCACTTGCAAATTAACTTGAGACAAATCAATAATTGGTACGATAAGCCATCCTCTTATATCATCTGTGAACTGTTCAGCAAGTGTTCGGATATATGGGAAGAGCATTTGAAAAAATTGATTGATCCGTTGAAGTTCATTTAAACTATGATACCAATCATATTGATTAATTCGATAAGCACCTCGAAAGAATAGATGTGATGGTGAGTTGTTTAAATATTTAAATGAAAATGTGACATCAAGTGAAAAGATGTTTGTTTTTTCATCTAATATACCTTGAACCACACGGATTGAGATAAGTTCAACACCACCGTCTTGTTCACGGTGTATATCTGCTTTAAGTAGTTTATATCCTAAAAAATCAAATGGAGCATTTTGGTTCATATGCATCCTCCTTTTCTTTTATTATACCACTTTAATCGTTACCGAATGTGTATGGAATAAATAGAGGATTCCAATTTGATTGAAAACTTGATGTAGTTGTGAGTGCTGAAAAGTATATATGATCAATATCTGCATGGATAAATGCTTCTGACTCGATAATTAATGATTCGCTATGAATCCATACATGATTTGCTTCGACAAATGCAAATGCTCTTCTACTTATTCTTAATAAACTCTTTGGTAAATGGATATCTTGATCAACTGTCATGTGTTCAAATGCATAATCATCGATAGTTAATAAAAGACTATCTTCTTCAAATGAAAGTGAATTCAGTTCAAGATCTTCGAGTGCATATGGGAGTATGGATATTATAGGATATTCTTGAATGTATGAAGGAATAACTAAATTGCTTATATATGCTTGAACTTTTACGAGATGAGCTTGATTATTTTTGATGAAAAACACCATACCATTTTCTACAATCACTTCATCAACACCATAGATCAACGTTAATAAGTCAGAGGCTTCAAGCTCAACATGTTCATAAGCCTCTCTTTCTTCAGAAAACAAAATCGTTCCCTTTGTAAAGGCATTTCTTTCAATTTCAATGGTTGTATCTTCGAATAAGACATAGTCGATAGTAAATCCTTGAAATGCATATGCCTTAATGGATTTGAGTTGATGATCAAGCGGAATGACGATTTTACATTCATCATATAATGTATGAAACGCATATCCATTAACTTGTTCTAAAGATGCAGGTAGTTCAATATATTCTTGAACAAAGTTTTTAATAAAATCTCTTCCTATCGTTGTCACGACACCATGTCCAACAAGTTCAGGAATTTTTAAATTTGCAGAACTACCACGATATCGAAGAAGGTATGTTTTAACATCATCTTTTACATACTCATAACCATTTTCTTGTTCAATAGTTAAATAGTTTTCTGGCATTTCAATTTTTGAAACATCAGAAAATTGGACATTCATATTGATTTCTCCACCATCTTCAAATGTGATGTCAATAAATAACGTTTGTTCTTCTTTATAAATATGCACTGTATCAGCCAAATGATAGATACTCATGAATGGTACTTGCATGATTGGTTGATGTTCAGTATCGATTTTTAGTGAATCTCCATCTCTAACAAACCAGTTCATATTAAAGTCGAAAAAGAAGACATCTAAGAAAAAGTCGAAAAAATTTCCAAAAGGTAAATTCGAAAATTCAGCAAGATATGTTTCTAAACTTTCATAATAGACATAAACTTCATCTGTATAAATAGCATTTTCTTCATCAGCTAGAATATATATCTCTGCTCCATCGCCAACGACTTTAAATTTTCGATCATTTCGAATGATGTAATAAAAGGTTGAAACACTATCCTCAGTGAAGGTTACTTCCATTTGATATTGCTTCGCATCAATAGCATCATGAATGAGTGAATCAAAAGATTTTTGAT
Source organism: Bacillota bacterium (assembly GCA_006226985.1). Taxonomy (GTDB): domain Bacteria; phylum Bacillota_I; class Bacilli_A; order Acholeplasmatales; family Acholeplasmataceae; genus Peloplasma. Next base: position 9,797 of record SBGC01000022.1, read on the forward strand.
CACTTTCACAAGAAATTAAAAAAATGACGGAAAAAAACAATAAGGTTAACATGAACCATTTTTTCATAAAGCCCCTCCAAATTGTAAACTTTAATTCTATGATAACATATCGTACAGTTAAATGATAAAAAAAATCGACTAGAATTTACCTAGTCGAATAGTTTCTCTTGCGATCATTACTTCTTCATTCGTTGGAATGATGAAGCCTTTAACTTTTGAATCTTTAGTGGTAATTTCTCTTTCACCACGAAGTTGGTTTTGTACGGGATCGACAGTGATACCTAATACTTTTACTGCATTTAAGACATCACGTCTAATTTCAGGAGCATTTTCACCAATACCTGCTGTAAAACAAATTGCATCTAATCCACCCATGTAAACATAGTATGAACCAATATAGTCTGCAATACGTTTTACTTGGATTTTATGTGCGAGTGTTGCACGATAATCGCCTTTATTCATACCTTCTACGATATCTCTTGAATCATTTGATATACCAGAAACACCAAGATAGCCTGAACGTTTGTTTAAATCATCTAAGACTTCTGCATAGGTTTTATTTTCTTTAGCTGCAATTAGCATTAACACTGCTGGGTCAACGTTACCTGAACGTGTTCCCATCGGAATACCTTCAAGGGGAGTTAAACCCATCGATGTATCCACCGATTTACCAGCTTTTACTGCACAAAGCGATGCACCGTTACCTAAATGACAAACAATAACTTTCGCTTCAGGATTGTTTAATAATTTAGTAGCTCTCTCAGAAACATATTGGTGTGATGTGCCATGGAAACCATATTTACGGACACCATAATTTTTGTACCATTCATATGGTGCTGCGTATAGGTATGCATCTTCACTCATCGTTTGATGGAACGTTGTATCAAACACTGCAACTTGAACCACTTCTGGTAAAGCTTTTCTAAATGCTTCAATGCCTGTTATATTTGCAGGATTATGAAGAGGTGCTAAATCATTTAAACTGCGAATTTGTTCAACAACTTTGTCAGTTATGACTGCAGATGTTTTAAATATTTCTCCACCTTGAACAACACGATGTCCGACACCCTTGATTTCATCAAGTGAAGAAATAATATGATGTTTTATAAGACCTTCAACAACTAAGTGGACTGCAACTTTGTGATCAAGTATTTCTTGTGTGACAGTGACTTTTTCACCATTAACTTTAATGGTAAAAACAGCATTGTCATAGCCAATTCTTTCGACTAACCCTGAAGTGATCACTTTTTCTTCAGGCATTTCTAAAAGCTGGAACTTTAAACTTGAGCTTCCAGCATTAACTGCCATAATTTTCATATCAAACGCTCCTTTACATATGTA
>SBGC01000005.1 GCA_006226985.1 Bacillota bacterium
TAAATATCGCGGTCTTTTCACATAAAATGTTATTCAGCTGGTGTGTAATCCATAGCAGCATAGCGCTTGTACATTGACCATCTTCTCTTCGCATCAGATAAATTCTTATCTAAGAGCTCAGCTGCATGGTCTGGGTTGATTTGTGCAAGTTGTGCATAACGTGCTTCTGATAATAAGTAATCATGGTATTTATCCCAAACAGGTTGTTTAGAGTCAATGATGAATGGATTCTTACCTTCAATTTCTCTTCTTGGATCAAATCTAAATGTTGGCCAGTAACCACATTCAGTTGCAAGTTTCGCTTGAGCAAATGAATTTGTTAATCCACCTTTAATACCGTGTTCAATACATGGTGCATAAGCAATAACAATCGATGGTCCGTCATAAGACTCAGCTTCTTTTAAAGCACGAATTACTTGAGCTGGTGATGCACCATGTGAAATTTGTGCAACATAAACATGTCCATAACTCATTGCGATCGCTGCTAAATCTTTCTTCTTAGTGCCTTTACCTGCAGCAGTGAACTTAGCGATTGATCCTGTAGGTGCTGATTTAGATGATTGTCCACCTGTATTTGAGTAAACTTCTGTGTCTAATACAAGAATATTAACATCTTCGTTGTTAGCTATAACATGGTCAATTCCACCGTATCCGATGTCATAAGCCCATCCATCTCCACCCATGATCCATTGTGAAACTTTCACAAAGTATTCCTTGATAGATAATAATTCTTTAGCATATGGTGCATCAATCTTTTCAAGTTCAGCAACCATTGGTTTTTGAAGCTTTCTTGTAATTTCTGCACTCTTTCTATTTTGTAGCCATTCGTTTGATAACTCAACAAGTTTTTCAGGCATTTCATGTAAATGATCAGCAAGTAATGTTTGAACTCTGTCTCTCATTGTTTCATAAGCAATTCTCATACCAAAGCCAAATTCCGCATTATCTTCAAATAACGAGTTCGCCCATGCAGGTCCAAAACCTTCAGCATTTGTAGTATAAGGTGTTGATGGATAAGATGCACCATAAATCGATGTACAACCTGTCGCATTCGCGAAGACCATATGATCACCATATAGTTGTGTAAGTGCTTTAATGTATGGTGTTTCACCACATCCAGCACACGCTCCAGAGAATTCAAATAATGGTTTTTGGAAACTTAGATTCTTAGGATTATCTGTGCCTAAATCTTTATATGTAACTTCATTGAAGAAATAATCAGCTGTTTGTTGTGCTCCTTTAGCAAGTTCATCTCCGATGGGTACCATTGCTAATGATTTCACTGGGGTTGGACATACTTGAACACAAACACCACATTCTGTACAATCAAGTGTTGATACTTGAATGGTGAACTTATATCCTTCCATACCTTTGCCTTTAGCTTGAAGCATCTTAGCACCCTCTGGTGCATTAGCTGCTTCTGATTCGTCTGCTAAGAAACCACGAATAACTGCATGTGGACATGCGAAGACGCATTGGTTACATTGGATACAGTTTTCACTTCTCCATTCAGGAACAAAGTTTGCAATACCACGTTTTTCATAAGCTGATGAACCGTTGTCCATATGTGCATCTTCATATCCTAAGAATGCAGATACTGGGAGAGAATCTCCTTCGATTGCATTAACGATATCAGCAATTCGTTTAACGAAGTCTGGACGGTTTGAAGTATCTGCTTGTTCTTCATCTTCAAGAATTGCCCATTCTGCAGGAACTTTAACTTCAACCATGTGTGTATAACCTGCATCAATTGCTGCGAAGTTTTGTTCGATGATTGCTTCACCTTTACGGCCATACGTTTTTTCAGCATATTCTTTCATATATTTATTTGCATCATCAGCGTTTAGTAAGTGATCATTTAACTTGAAGAATGCTGATTGCATAATCGTATTAATACGACGACCTAAACCAATCTCATACGCTAAATCAACTGCGTTAATGATAAAGAATTTAGCTTTCTTTTGTGCAAGTTGACGTTTTACTTTGTTAGGTAATAAGTTTGAAATTTCGTCTTTTGGAGTTGTTGTATTAAGTAGGAATGTTCCACCTTCACGAAGACCCTTTAACATGTCATATTTTGTAAGATAAGTGTCTGTTGAGCATGATACGAATTGTGGGTAGTTAACCAAATAAGTCGACTTAATTGGTTTGTTCGAGAAACGAACATGCATGCGTGTAACACCACCTGCTTTTTTAGAGTCATAAGACGCATAAGCTTGTGAGTAAAGTGATGTGTGGTCACCAATAATTTTAGTAATATTTTTGGTTGCTCCAACAGTACCATCAGAACCTAAACCAAAGAATAATAATTCTGTTGTATCTTTATCTTGTAAGTCAAATGTATAGTCAACTTTTAATGAAGTATGTGTCACATCATCATTGATACCAACTGTGAAATGATTCTTTTGTGCGCCAGCCATATTATCATAAACTGATAAGATAAGTGCTGGTGTAGTATCTTTTGAAGATAAACCATAACGTCCACCTAAAATGAGTGGTTGTTTTTCTGCTCCATAATATACTGATTGAACATCAAGGAATAATGGATCCCCTGTTGCACCTGCTTCTAGTGTGCGGTCTAATACTGTAATTCTTTCAACTGTCTTAGGCATTGCTTGCATAAAATATGAAGCACTGAATGGACGATATAAATGAACACATAATAAACCAACTTTACGACCTTTGGAAATTAAGTAATCAACTGTTTGTTGTGCTGTTTCAATGACTGAACCCATCGCAATAACAACATCAGTTGCATCAGAATCACCATAATAAACAAATGGTGCATAATGTCTACCTGTAATCTTAGAGATTTCTTGCATGTAGTCATTTACAATATCAGGAATTTGATCATAATGTGAAGCTTGTAGAACCTTCGTTTGGAAGTATACGTCTTCACCTTGTGCAGTACCACGTGTAACTGGATGCATAGGGTTTAGTCCTATGGATCTAAAACGCGCAACAGCATCTTTATCTAATAAACGATCGAAATCTTTATAATCAATAACTTCAATCGATTGAACTTCGTGTGATGTTCTAAATCCATCAAAGAAATGAACAAATGGAATAGATGATTTAATCGCTGATAAATGTGCAATACCACCTAAATCCATTGATGATTGAACGGAAGTTGATGCTAACATTGCCCATCCTGTTTGACGAGCAGCCATGACATCTTGATGATCACCAAAAATTGATAATGCTTGAGAAGCAATACTTCTTGCAGCAACATGCATAACACCAGGTAAAAGTTGACCTGCAATCTTGTACATGTTAGGAATCTTGAGTAATAAGCCTTGAGATGCTGTAAATGTTGATGTTAAGACACCCATTTGTAGAGAACCATGAACTGTACCTGCAGCTCCTGCTTCACTTTGCATTTCAATAACCTTTACAGGCATACCAAATAAATTCTTCTTTCCTTCTGAAGCCCATAGGTCAACATATTGTGCCATTGGTGTTGAAGGTGTAATGGGGTAAATACCAGCGACTTCTGTAAATGCATATGCACAATACGCAGCAGCTTCATTTCCATCCATTGATTTAATCACTTTTTTTGCTACCATAATACCCTCCTTAAAATCTTGCTTAAGATAAAGCTTTTATTATATCTGATGCATTCTCACTCGGAGATGCTTTTTCAAAAACATGTGTAATGATACCTTCTTCGTTTAGTACGAAGGTTGTTCGTGTGTTGGTAAAGTATTTTTTACCATACATACTTTTTTCTACTTTTACACCAAACTGTTCAGCAACCACTAATCCTTCATCACTTAATAAAGTAAACGGTAGTTGATGATTTAAGACGAACTTTTTATGTGATGATACCTTATCTCGACTAATTCCTATAACGATAATGCCCTTTTCTTTAAAAGCATGATCAAAGTCTCTAAAGGTGCATGCTTGAAGTGTACAATCTGATGTTCCATCTTTAGGATAAAAGTAGATTACCACTTTTTTCCCACGATATGAAGATAATTGATGTAATGCCCCAAAACTATCTTTTAAGATAAAGTCCTTGGGTGTTTGTCCAACTTGCAGCATAAAAAGTCTCCTATAGAAGTGGTACCAAGCATAAACATTATAACATATCATTGTCAAATTAAAAGCCTTTTTTTAAAAAACCATATTATTACATAAGTAATAACGCTA
>SBGC01000033.1 GCA_006226985.1 Bacillota bacterium
AAGTAACTATAGAGGACTTATATCTTAAACTACTTGCTCCATCACTTTCTGCATTTACGTGCGATCATGAAGATGCTGATGTATGTATTTGGAAAGAGCACTTTAGAACATCAGTTATTCGTACCATTCTCGAAATCAGTTATGTGTTTATCTTAGAAAGACTTGAAAAAGTTAAAAAGATAGAGAAAAAGGTTGTCGTCTTAACACCTGCATTTGAATACCATGAAATCGGCGCAATCATTAATACGCATTTTTTACTCTTAGAAGGATTTGATGCATCTTATATCGGAGCAAACACACCAAAGTCTGAGATTATTTCAGCGATTAGAACGTATCATCCTGATTTTGTTGCACTATCTGTGACAAACCCTTATAATCTCGTTATTACAAAACAAACGACAGATGAAATCAAACGATTTTTTCCAGAAGTTAAAATTATTCTTGGCGGTCAAGCATTCAAGAACCAACATGCTTTATCAACAATAAACTATGATTATATGCTTCAATCGCTAGATGACTTAAAGCAATTTGCGAAAGAGGTAGCTTAACATGAAATTGGCACTTCAAATTGCATGGCGTTTTTTATCATCAGCCAAAAGACAGACGTTTATCATTGTCTTAGGTATTTCAGTAGGTGTATCCGTTCAAGTTTTTATTGGATCACTCATTAGTGGTTTACAAAAAAGCTTAGTAGATACAACCATCGGATCATCATCACATGTGACACTTCTAAAAGAAGATTTTGAATTAATCAATGATTATACAACAATTGAAACAGAGTTAAACAATAACAGTAATCTTTCAGTCGTATTACCTAATGTAACATTACCTGAAGGTATTTTACAAGAAGGGCTTGTAACAAAAGAGGTGTTACTCAGAGGTTTTGATTTATCATTAGCAAACGATATTTATAAGTTCGATGAAAAACTTACCGATGGAGACGATTTACCAGATCAGATCAACGAGATTATCTTGGGTATAAGTCTAAAAGATGCCCTTGGTATCGATGTAGGTGATCAGATTTCTTATGAACTTAGAGGTGTTCCACAAACATTTACAGTCGTTAATTTTTTCGACTTTAAAGTAGATGTTATTAATCAAACATGGGCTGTCACAAATTTAGCAACAGCACAAGCTGTTTTGGGTTCAAATGCAGTAACATCCATTGAAACCCAAATTAAAGATGTTTTTTCAGCAAGAGATATTGCAGCTCAGTTTGAAACAGATTATCTGACTTCAAATATTAAAGTAACCAACTGGATGGATTTAAATGAAGAGTTACTTTCTGGACTCAATGGACAAAGTACATCATCTTATATGATTCAAGTCTTTGTCATTATTTCAGTTGTCTTAGGGATATCATCCGTTTTAGCGATTACTGTTTTACAAAAATCAAAACAAATCGGAATTCTAAAAGCGATGGGTATTACCGATCGTGATGCTTCACTGGTCTTCTTATTTGAAGGGTTTATTCTTGGTATCTTTGGAGCAATTGGTGGGATTATACTTGGGTTAGGTTTACTCTATTCATTCCAAACATTCGCACTTAATCCGGATGGAACACCTGTTGTACCACTCTTTATTGATCCAAACTTTATTTTGTTTTCAGCAGGTATTGCATTAGTCGCATCCACACTTGCAGCTTTAATTCCAGCAATTAAGAGTTCTAAACTAACAGTCATCGAGGTGATTAGAAATGCCTAATATTGTTGAATTAAGAAACATCAATAAGATCTATGGTGAAAAAACACCCAATCCGACACAAGTTATCTTTGATTTGAATCTAAATATTGAAGAGCATTCATTTAACTCAATTATAGGTCAATCAGGAAGTGGGAAATCAACATTACTTAATATCTTAGGTACATTGGATAAAGCTACTTCAGGTGAAGTCTATATTAATCAAAAAAATACGCAAAAGATGACGAAAAATGAACTTTCAACATTGCGTAATGAAACCATTGGGTTTATCTTTCAGTTTCATTATCTTTTACCAGAATATACAGCATTAGAGAACGTATTAATGCCATATCGTATTACAAAGAAACCTATCACGAAAGAAATAATGGATAGAGCACATGAACTATTAGAAATAGTAGGTCTTACAAAAGTAAAAAACAATTTAGCGATTAATATGTCCGGTGGACAACAACAAAGAGTTGCTATTGCAAGATCACTCATCAATAATCCAAAAATTATTTTAGCAGATGAACCAACAGGTAATCTGGATAGTGACACTACAGAACAAGTTTATAAACTCCTAAGAGAGATAAATGAGCGTTATCAAACAACATTTATTATTATTACTCATGATCGACATATTGCAGAAAAAGCAGATCGCATTATTGAGATTAAAGATGGTCGAATTAACTTAGATATTTACAAAAATGCATAATAAAAAAGGTCTTGTATCGAGGATACGAGACCTTGTTTTTATTTAATTTTATGATACTTGTCGAGGATTTGCGTTTTCTAAATCAAATTGAATATAAGCAACTTTATCAACTGTTTGACTACCCTCTACTACTTGATATGACACTTTTAAATATAGATGTGGAGATTCAACAGTAACGAGTGGTAAAGGTTGTTTTGGCATAAGGTGATTGAATATAATCATGATGTTATTGTTGCTAGGAATAGTTTGTGTGAGCATGGTTTGTGTCCCAAGTGAACGAATGGATACCCAATCTGTTTGAAGAAGCGGTAATACATTCAGTGTATTAACCGTCACACCTTCATTTTGTTTATAGTACATTTTAAATCGATATGTACCAAAATCTAAATCACCAGTTTCTGAGTTGACATAGGGTTCATTCAATTGATCCCATAAAATATATAAATCTAACTGATTGTTAATATCTTCGATCTCATAGAAGAATTCATCTGTCATATCAATTTGATCCGGATTGACTTTACGATATTTCGAAATCATCACCGTTTCATTTGTTACTTCTTGGTCAAAATATATTTTCCGGTTATTTGTGAAAGATCCAATGTAAACGGATGCAAGAAGTGCAAGTGGAACTAAGACGATGAAACTTAAGGTGACAATTTTTAAACGATATTTGTGAACCCATCCCCAAAAACTTAATTTTGTTTGTTTTACTTGTGTTGTTTTCTTATTCATGTGTAATATACTCCTTTTGTCGTGTTCATTATTTATTATACACGAAAATCCCAATTTAAAAAAAATTATAAATCGAGAATTCTAAATCGTTTCTTCATTGACTTAAAAACGCTTTTTAAGGTATAATATGAGAGTATGTAGATAACATGCAATTTGATATAATCAATTGTTAAAAATAAAACTAAATGGAGGTGTTAGAATGTTATTACCTGTAGCATTCAATGGATTAGAAATCATCATCTCCGTTTTGCTAGGAGTACTAGGGTTTGCAGTAGGCTACTTCGTTCGCGTTTGGCAGCGCGAGAAGAGTTTAAGAGCAACAAAAGAACTCGCTGAAAAAATTGTTGAAGATGGAAAAAAAGAAGCAGAAAAATCTAAAAGAGAAAGTGTTTTAGAAGCTAAGCAAGAAATATTTGCGTTACGTAAAGAATTTGATAATGATATGCGTGAACGCAGACAAGTGGTACTTAACTTAGAAAACAAAGTATCACAACGCGAAGACACATTGAACCGTCGTGCACTTCACTTGGATAAACGTGAAGAAACTTTAGCACTACGTGAAGAAAAGCTCGAAGAAAAGAGAGAATCTCTCGAACAATTAAATAGCAAAGCGGAAGAAGTATTAAAAGAACAAGAAGAAAAACTTATGGAAATTTCCGGTTTATCAGTTGATCAAGCTAAAGACATTATTATGTCTAGAGTCAAAGAAAGCATGTCTGATGAAATCGCAAATTACATTAAAGATGAAGAGGAAAGAGCGAAAAACGAAGTACAAGCTCGCTCTAAACAACTTTTATCACTCGCTATCCAAAAATATGCAAGTGAAACAACAACAGAAAGAACTGTTTCTGTCGTTGATCTGCCAAACGATGAAATGAAAGGTCGTATTATTGGTCGTGAAGGACGTAATATTCGCACAATAGAAGCATTAACCGGTGTTGACTTGATTATCGATGATACACCAGAAGCAGTCGTTCTATCAGGATTTGATCCGATAAGAAGAGAAATTGCCAAGCGTGCATTAAGCACATTAGTCTCCGATGGACGAATCCATCCAGGACGTATTGAAGAAGTTGTCGAAAAGGCGAGAGTCGAAGTCGACATGTTCATTCGTGAAGCTGGTGAAGATGCCATATTCAAAGTGGGTATCGGACGTATTCATCCAGACCTAGTTAAATTATTAGGTCGCTTAAGTTTCAGAACAAGTTATGGTCAAAATGTATTAAAGCATTCGATTGAAACAGCATTTTTAGCAGGCAAATTAGCTGCTGAAATTGGTGAAGATGAAATGTTAGCACGTCGTGCAGGACTCCTTCATGATATCGGAAAAGCTGTTGATCATGAGGTCGAAGGTGGGCACGTAGAAATTGGTGTCAACATCGTCAATCGTTATAAAGAACCTAAAGAAGTTGTCGATGCGATTGCATCACACCATGGGGACAAAGATGCTGAAAGTATTATTGCAGTCTTAGTAGCAGCAGCCGATGCATTATCAGCAGCACGTCCAGGTGCACGTTCAGAATCCATGGAAAACTATATCAAGCGTTTGGAACAATTAGAAGCTATTTCAAACGAAATTCCTGGTGTAGAAAGATCTTACGCTATTCAAGCAGGTCGCGAAATCCGTGTATTAGTTAAAGCTGAACAAATTGATGATTTATCGACATTTAAAGTAGCTCGTCAAATCAAGGAACAAATCGAAGAAAAGATGACTTATCCAGGTACTATCAAGGTTACAGTCATTCGTGAAACTCGAGCAACTGACATTGCAAAATAAGAGGCTTCGGCCTCTTTTCATTAGAGAGAAGTGAAAAGATGAAAGTACTATTTATTGGTGACATTTATGGTCGTCCAGGGCTAGACATGTTAAACACATATTTAGCAGAATTAAAATCAACCTATAAACCAAATATTATCATTGTTAATGCTGAAAATGCATCAAATGGTCGAGGAATATCCTTAAAGATTTATAAAGAAATCATGAGTTTAGGTGTTCACGCCATTACGATGGGTAATTGGGTTTGGGGTCATAAAGAATTGTTTGAATTTATTGATGATTCAAATATTGTTCGTCCAATTAATTTTCGGGAAGCACCAGGTAAAGGATCTATAGAGATTAATTACAATGGTAAAAAACTACTGGTTATTAATGCTTTAGGACGAACCTTCATGAATGCAAATATGGAATGTCCATTTCAAACAACTAAAAAAGCAATCGAACAAAGTCAAGCAGATTATACAATCGTTGATATACATGCTGAAGCCACCTCAGAAAAAGTTGCATTAGGTCATTATCTTGATGGTATCGCAACAGCTGTTGTAGGCACGCATACACATGTACCTACAGCCGATGAAAGGATGTTACCAAATGGTACACTCTACATCACTGATGTGGGTATGACTGGTCCAATCAATGGTGTCATAGGTGTAACAAAAGAAATTGTTTTAGATCGATTTTTAAATGGATTTTCTATCCCAAATGAGGTTGCACCTGGTCCTAAACAACTCAATGCAGTGATGATGGACTTTACGAAAAAAACAATTAAAAGGATTCATATAGAAAGCGAAACAGTATAAAACATACTGTTTTTTCATGTATAATGATTATGGTGATGAAATGAGCAATCAAGTCGATTTAGATAAGTATTTTAAGCCCGATTTAAATCAGGCAAGAAAAAGAAGTAAAAAAACAATTGAAGAATTATCATTCAACTTAAGTGACGCACACCAAAAAATTGGTGTCAATAAAACATATTTAATCCATACCTATGGTTGTCAAGGCAATGAAGCAGACAGTGAAACCATGGCTGGTATTTTAGAATTGATGGGATTTAAAAAGGCTGTATCCGAAGCTGAATCAGATCTCATTTTAATCAATACATGTGCGATTAGAGAAAATGCAGAGAATCGAATTTGGGGTGAATTAGGAAGACTTAAAGCATTTAAAAGACAAAATCCAGATCTCATTTTAGGTTTAGCTGGCTGCATGCCCCAAGAAGAAAATGTCGTTGAAAGAGTTCTTAAAAAATATCAACACGTTGATATAATTTTTGGCACACATAATATCTATAAATTACCTGAATATGTTGAAACAGCGATGTTCTCTAAAGAAAGAGTTGTTGAAGTATACTCTCAAGAAGGAGAGATTGTTGAAAACTTACCAAAAGTAAGAAATCATCACTTTAAAGCTTGGGTAAATATAATGTTTGGCTGTGATGAATTTTGCACATATTGTATCGTACCTTATACACGTGGTAAAGAACGTTCACGATCCAAAGAAGAAGTCATTAAAGAAGTTTTAGAACTCGTTGAACAAGGATATCTTGAAGTGACTCTATTAGGTCAAAATGTGAATGCTTATGGAAAAGATTTTAAAGATATCGATTATACATTTGGTGATTTACTTAGAGATTTAGATCAAACAGGTATCAAACGCATTCGTTTTACGACAAGTCATCCACATGATCTCGATAAAAAAACAATGGAAGCTATGCGCGATTGTCAAACAGTGATGCCATTTTTCCATTTACCTGTTCAATCAGGATCAAACCAAGTCTTAAAGAAAATGAATCGACATTATACCAAGGAATCCTACTTAAAAGTTTTAAACGAACTAAAAAATATCGTTCCAGGTATTTCAGTAACAACCGATATCATCGTTGGTTTTCCAGGGGAAACAGAAGATGATTTCTTAGAAACACTCGATTTAGTCGAACAAGCTCAGTTTGAAGGTGCATTTACATTCGTCTTTTCACCACGTGAGGGAACACCTGCTGCTAAGTTCGTCGATGATACACCTGAAGAGGCTAAAAAACAAAGGTTATATCTATTAAACGATAAAATTAATCAAGGGTATTTAAAAGGTAATTCTCGGTTTGTAAATCAAACAGTTAAGGTACTCGTTGATGGTGTATCAAAGTATGACGAGTCTGTTTTAGCTGGTTATACTGAACATAATAAACTCATTAATTTTAAAGGTCATCCAAAACTAATTGGACAAATTGTTGATGTCAAAGTAACACTTGCTAAAACATGGTTTTTAATGGGTGAACTCGCATGAGTGAAAGAGAAAAATTGATTAAAATGGTTCTTGAAAATGAGCAAATCAAACGTTATAAAACGATTGAAAAACTTATCAATGATAACAAAGAAATTAAAGGAAAAATGAATCAATTAAAGAGCATTCAAAAACAGCTCGTAAATGCCAAACATATTCAAAAAGAAGAAGCTGTCAAACAATTTCAAGTGAGATATGATGAGCTTTTAAGCGAAATTGAGAACTATCCACTCATGTCTGAGTATATGGCTTTGCAAGGCGACATCAATGACATGATACAAGCTATACAAGATATAATCGAAGACGGTATTGAGAAAGATATGAACCAATCTTAAGAATAACCGGTTAAAATCGGTTAAAATCGTTAAAAAACTTGTAAAAATCGACAAAACATTGTATGATTAATACAAAGAAGTCATTTGGAGGTATTCTATGCCTAAGTTAACAAAAGATAGCGTCATTATGGTCGGAAGTAAGGAGTTACAAATTGATGATGTTCTAAAAACACTCATTTTTTTACCAGCCAATCAAGTTAAAAAATACTTTGTTGATCTCGGTTTGAAAATTCCAAGAGAGCTTAGAATGTTTGTTTTAAGAGAGATTTTAAGAGAGCGTGTGATTGAAACAAGAAAGTCTAGATTAACGCTTGCTGATGAGCTTAATTACCGTTTATCATGGTTCACAGAATTTACAGAAACACAACTTGAAAACCTAATTCCATTTTATGATGACCGTCGTTTAGAAAAAGATTTTCTTGAAGAACTCTGGACAGATGTTCTCTCTTATATGGTCGATAAGCAAGTCACTCCAAAAGACATCAAGAAATTAGTCGACTTAAGTATTGCTCATGTTAAGGCTGTTGGTTTAGAACTTCCAAATATGAAAACATACAATCGTGACATTAAAGATTTGTTCTTTGATTCTTACGGTCGTATCGATGGTTTAGCACCTTCCAAATTTAGACCTGTACTTTATAAATCCTCAACACTGACTGAAATTCGTGATTTAGGATCCAAATATGATGTTGACGTTCCAAGAAGATTAAAGAAAAGTGAATTAGCCGACATCATTGTTAAAGAAATTAAAGACCGTGGACAATACACTGAAGAACTTGAACAACAAATTCGAAGTATGTCAGTCATTGTCATGCAACGTTATGCCATTGATCATGATATCAAAGCATCCACTGAACTCAAAAAAGAAGAAATTATTGAATATATCTTAGCTAATGCCAAAGAAACGAAAGAGATTTACTTTGAACCAGCTTCACCTGAAGCCTATGAAAAGGAAGTCCATGAAGTAGAAGCACAAGTTGAAGAAGAGCCTCAACCTCGAATTGAACCTGTGAAAGAAGAAACAATTGTCGTAGCCCCTGTTGTTAAGCATGAAGAAATCGTCGAAAAAGCAGTTGTTGAAGAAGAAGTTAAGGAAGTAGAAACAACCGTTCAAGAAGACATTAAACCGATAAAAGAAGAACCTAAACCTGTTAAAGAAGAACCTAAACCAGTCAAGGAAGAGGTTGTTCAGCATGTTCAAGTTGTACGTGAAGTTGAATATGTTCAACATGTAGATATCGGTGAACTTGTTCAAGAGATTAAACGTCTTAAGGAAGCTGTTGAAAAATTAACACAAGAAAAAGAACAGACGCCACAACAAGACAAGCCTGTTGTTGAAGAACGCGAAGAAATCATTGAAACGTCACCAATGGGTGTCGTTATTGAAAAATCACCAAGTGGTGTCGTTATCGAAAAAGTTAAAGGCGATGCAATGGTTATTAATTCAGCAGAATTTGTTGGAAATCCTAAAGACTTGAAGAAAGTCGTCAAGAAAGATGAAGCGATCGAAAGAGAAATCTTCATTGAACAAAAGAAAGCTGAAGAAAAAGCAAAAGATGAACTTAATGGTAAACCAGAAAAATTACCTGGTGAACTTAGATTCTTTGGTAAACTCTTTAAATACATCGGTATGGGTTTACTAAAAGTCTTGAAGGTTTTATTAAAAATCGCACTTGTGGTATCCATCATCGGCATCATCTTATTCGTCATTTACGGTGCTGTGACCTATTTCTTCCCACTTGATTTCTTAGAAAGCTTTAATAATACGTTGAATGGTATTAAGATAGGTCAAAAAGGATTGTTACAATTCTTCCATGATCTCATCGCATCACTCGGCTTATAATATAATTTAAAGGGGGTCAACCATGGATCAACAAAAATACACCCCAATGATGCAACAATATCTTGAAATTAAAGAAGACTACGCAGACGCGATAGTCTTTTTTAGATTAGGTGATTTCTATGAAATGTTTTTTGATGATGCAATCATCGCATCCAAAGTTTTAGAAATAGCACTTACCTCAAGAGAAGCTGGCGCGAAAGTTCCGATGTGTGGCGTACCTTTCCATAGTGTGAAACCATATGTTGCTAAACTCATTGAAAAAGGATTTAAAATAGCGATCGTTGAGCAAGTTACCGAACCAGGTAAAGGACTCGTTAAACGTGAAGTTATTCGTTTGATTACACCAGGAACAATTTTAGAAGATGGCATTTTAGACGAATTCACAAATAATTTTATTGGCAACATGATCTTAACTGAAAAAGGATATGCCTTAACGTATGTCGATATTTCAACAGGTGAAGCATTTATCATGGATGGTCTGAATAAAAAAGATGCTCTAGATCATATGCTTAGTTTAAAAATAAAAGAGATGGTTGTTCCATCACGATTTGATGAACAAGTAATCTCTTCGATTAAAGAAGAAAATATTTTGGTATCAACAAGTGATGAGTTTGATATTATTGATACAAAATATACACATCACTTAACGAAAGAACAAAAAAGAGCTGCATCGCATCTCCTTCATTATTTAAATAACACTCAAAGACAAAACATGCTTCATTTAATGCCTTTTCAAGTCATTTTTAATGTGGGGCAAATGAGAGTCGATTATCGTGTAAAAAAGCATTTAGAAATTGATGAATCCCTCTTAAATCAGAAACAAACAACGCTTCTTCATTGGCTAAATGAATGTCATACTGCGATGGGTTCTCGTTTATTAAAATCGATGTTACAACACCCGATAAATGATAAAGATTTATTAAATCATCGCTATGACTTAATTCATGCATTTAGACACTACCAACCACGAGAAGGTGTCATTTTAGCTTTAAAATATATCTATGATATTCATCGAATTGTCTCAAGAATTGCCTTCCAAACAGTTAATGCAAGAGACTTATATCATCTTAAGGAAACATTAGCGCAAATGCCTCTCCTTGTCGAAAGTCTCAAAGCATATAACGAACCTATGATTGATAATCTTATTAAAGATATGGATTTACACACAGAACTCTATACATACCTTGAAAAAGCGATTCAACCTGAACCTCCTATCACGGTTAAAGATGGCGGCATCATTAAAGCTGGTTTTAATCAAACACTTGATGAATTAAAAGATATTGATCTTAACGGCAAGGCGTGGTTGGATCAGTTTGAAACTCAAGAACGCGAAAGAACAGGCATTAAGAACTTAAGAATTGGCTACAATCGTGTATTTGGATATTATATCGAAATTTCTAAAGGGAATGCTCAACTTGTGAAAGATGAGTTTGGTTATGAACGAAGACAAACACTTTCCAATAGTGAACGCTTTATTTCACCTATATTAAAAGAAAAAGAAGATATGCTTCTTCATGCGAAAGAAAAAAGTATTAACTTAGAATATGAATTGTTTAAAGATATTCGAAACTATGCAGAAACGTTTACACATTCACTGCAAGTATTATCAAAAAAAATAGCTGAAGTCGATGTCTTTTTAAATCTATCAATCATTGCTGAAAAATATCATTATCAGCGACCTATTTTACATGAAAAAAGAGATGTGAAAGTACTCAATGGTAGACATCCCGTGGTTGAACACTTTGTGAAATTTGTTGAAAATGATGTCATCATGAAAGAAGGAGAAATCTTTTTAATCACTGGGCCCAATATGAGTGGGAAATCAACATATATGCGGATGTATGCGATGATCGTATATATGGCTCAAATCGGATCGTATGTTCCTGCTAAAGAAGCAGAACTACCGCTTTACGATGCTATATATACACGTATAGGTGCATCTGATGACTTATCAGGTGGGAAGTCAACATTCATGGTCGAAATGGTTGAATCAAATGAAGCATTAACACATGCTACAGAAAAATCATTAATCCTATTTGATGAAATTGGACGTGGAACAGCAACTTATGATGGTATGGCTTTAGCACAAGGCATGATTGAATATATTCATGAAAAAATTAAAGCACAAACATTATTTTCTACGCATTATCATGAACTTACAATCTTAGAAAATTCTTTATCAAGACTCACTAATTTATGTGTAAAAGCAAAAGAAGAAAAAGATACCATGGTTTTCCTTCATCATGTCGAAAAGGGAACTACCGATAAATCTTATGGAATTCAAGTTGCATCGTTGGCACATTTACCTAAAAGTTTAATTACGAGAAGTAAACAAATTCTTGAAAAACTTGAACAAAAAGAAAACAAAGTTGTCTTAGATTTATTCAATTACGAAGCATATGAAGAAGAACATGAACACTATATTGATCCAGTCAAAGCATCCATCATCGAAGATATTGAGAAAATTGATATTAATCAAATGACACCTTTTGATGCACTACTACTCATCAAACATTATCAAAGCTTAATAAAACCCAAGAAATAGGTGTACGATGTCAATCATTAAAATTTTAGATCCCAAATTAGCGAATATGATTGCTGCTGGTGAGGTCGTAGACCGTCCAGCATCAGTGATTAAAGAACTCATTGAAAATGCAATTGATGCCAAATCAACAGCAATTTCTGTTGAGGTTTTTGATATGGGTATGAAAAAAATGGTTGTCACAGATGATGGGATAGGTATGGATAAAGAAGATGCACATCTTGCTTTTCAAAGACATGCAACATCTAAAATAAAAGATGAAATTGATTTAAATCATATTCATACATTAGGTTTTCGAGGTGAAGCATTAGCTGCCATTTCATCGGTATCAAAAATATCGCTTAAGACGAGACAAAAAGATGGATTTGGTTTTGAAGTGATTTATCATGGTGGGCATTTTGTTGAAGAAAAGACAGCCTCACTAAATGTCGGTACAATCATCGAAGTTGAAGATTTGTTTTATAACACACCAGCAAGATTTAAATATATCAAATCAGATTTTGCGGAAAAACAAGCAATTATCGACATCTTTGATCGCTTAGCACTAGCTAACCCTAAGATTCGCATGAAATTATCAATGGATGATAAATTAATCAAAGAAACCTATGGTAATGGTGATTTTTATCTATTAATTGATCAAATTTATGGGCAACAAATTACTAAAAATATGACGATTGTCCATGACTCTATTCAAAAAATGAATCTTTCATGCTATTTAATTTCACCACAAATATCACGATCAAAACGAAAAGATATTTCGATCTTTGTGAATGGTAGATATATTAAGAATTATGTCTTAACACAAGCGGTTATTGAAGGTTATCATTCGTATATGATGATCAATAAATACCCAATTGCTTTTATACATATTGACATGGATCCACAACTTATTGATGTCAATGTACATCCACAAAAATATGAAGTTAAGTTTGTTAATGAATCTGTCTTGGCTTATACATTAACTACACTTATTCAAAAAGGATTAAATAAAAAATCACATCCGATTCCAGATCAAAAAGTCATCAAGCTTGAAGAAGAAAAACCTATATATGTTCAACCTTCATTTACATTTGAAGAAACAAAGCTCATTTTAGAAGATTCAAGCAAACATGATAAACAAAACAATCCTAAAATCCCTGAATTTGATTATATCGGTATTTTTTCAGGAACATATCTACTTTTTCAAAACCAAGATGGTCTATTTCTCATGGATCAGCATGCAGCCATGGAAAGAATCCGTTATGAGCATTATTTTAAAGCACTTGGAAATCCAACACACACAGTCAAACAACACATTGTAAGCTATCAGCCTACACTAACACGACATGATTTCTTACGTATCGAGCATTATCAAAAAGAACTAGAAAAGATGGGTTATTATTTTAATAAAGAGCTTGAACTCACAGGAATACCCACATGGCTTAGAGAAGATGAAATCGAATTATCACTTCAAACAATCGTGTCCATGCTTGAAGAACAAAAAGGTATCGATTTATCGATATTAAGAGATCATTTAGCCAAAGACATTAGTTGTAAAGGATCAATTCGTGCCAATCAGCATATTAACCGAAAAGAAGTCGATGCATTAGTTTCTGCACTAAGAAGATGTGAAAATCCATATACATGTCCACATGGAAGACCTACATTGATTAAACTTTCGCATTATGAAATCGAAAAGATGTTTAAGAGGGTTTTATAATGAAAAAAGTCATTGTCATTGTCGGACCAACAGCATCGGGTAAAACAAAGCTATCCATTGCTTTAGCTAAACATTATCATACAGAAATCATCAATGGTGATTCCGTTCAAGTTTATCAAGGTTTAAATATCGGTTCTGCAAAGATCAAAGAAGAAGAAAAAGAAGGGATCAAACATCATTTGATTGATGTTGTTTCTCCACAAACACCATATTCAGTATATGCATTTCAGAAAGATGTTCGAAAGCTCATCGAAAACATGCATTTACCGATGATTGTTGGTGGTACAGGTCTTTACATTAAAGCAGCTCTTTATGATTATGAGTTCATCGAAGAAAAAAGAAATCTAGAATTTGAAGAATCCATCAAAGATTTATCAAATGAAGCATTATATCAAAAACTCATTGAACATGATCCATTGATTCATATTGATGTCCACAATAGGAGAAGGCTGTCTCGTGCTTACGAACAAGCGCTACTTGGTCATCCACGATCAAGTAAAACGAAAAAAGATGAAAGACTTTATGATGCACTCATCTTATATTTAGATATGGATCGACAAGTTTTAGAAACTCGTTTAATCGATAGACTAAATAAACAATTAGATGAAGGATTTATCGATGAAGTTAAATCATTACTTGAAAAAGACATTGATATGAATGTTATTGGCTATCGTGAATTATCATCGTATTTAAAAGGATTATGTACCCTTGAAGAAGCAAAACAATCGATTTTGAGTGTTTCAAAAAAATTAGCTAAAAAACAAAAAACATGGTTTAAAAATCAAATGAATCCAATCATGCTCGATGCATTAAGTCCCAATCTTTTAGAAGATGCCATCAAGCATATTGATTTATTTATTAAGAGGTGAAATAATGCGTATCTTTATTATCGGAATGCCTGGTTCTGGAAAGACCACAATAGCAAGACATTTAGCAACTGCACTCAATTACACATATATTGATTTAGATGGCTGGATTGAAAGAGACAGCTTGATGTTTGTTGATGAAATTTTTGAACGCTATGGTGAAGAAAAATTTCGTACACTTGAAACAAAAACACTTAAAGAATTACCTAAAGATAATATCGTCGTAGCAACCGGTGGTGGCATCGTAATCAAAAAAGAAAATAAAGAACTTATGGAAGGTATAAAATTCTTTCTAGATACAGATCTCGATGTTATTCGTAAGAGATTAGAAACAGATTATCAGCGTCCACTCTTAAAAACCAAAAGTTTAGAAGCCTTGTTTGATGAAAGATATCTAAAATATCAAGATTTTGCAGATGCAGTAGTAAATAATAATTACGATATTGATCAAACAGTTAAAGTTATTTTAAACTACATGAAAAATGAGGAATATAAATGAACATTTTAGTCCTACATGGACCTAATTTAAATATGTTGGGCAAACGAAATAAAGACCAATATGGTTCTTTTACGCTTGATGACTTATATGAGACGATTTCTGATCAATATCAATCGATAGATTTCACATACTATCAAACAAATTATGAAGGCGAACTCATCGACATCATCCATCAAACCATCGAAGAAGAAGATTATGATGCCCTCATCATAAATCCAGGTGCACTCACACATACATCGATAGCTTTAAGAGATGCTTTAGAGATTTTAAACATTCCTAAAGTTGAAGTTCACTTATCGGATATTGAAAATAGAGAACCTTTTCGAAAAATAAATTACATCAAAGATGTTGTTGATCGTTCATTCATGGGAAAGAAAATGGAAAGTTATTTTGAGGCAATCGAATATTTACTTTCTAAACTTGTTGTATAATGAAATATCTTCATGTATAATAATAACGGTCAAAACTTTAGAAATAAGAGGATTTAATATGATTAGTACAAATGATTTTAAAACAGGACAAACAATTGTTCATGAAGGTAATATCTATTCAGTTATCGAATTTATGCATGTCAAACCAGGTAAAGGTGGAGCATTTGTTCGTACTAAATTAAGAAATTTAAGAACAGGTTCCGTTACAGACTATACATTTAATGCGGGTACAAAAGTAGAACGTGCACAAATTGATAAGAATATGATGCAATATCTATATGCAGATGGTGACAAACATATTTTTATGAATAACGATTCATATGAACAAATTGAAATTCCAGCACAACAAATTGAATATGAATTAAAGTTTCTCACTGAAGGTATGTCAGCAGAAGTTATGTTTTATAATAACACAGAAATTTTAGGGGTATCATTACCTGACAAAATTGTTATGGAAGTAAAAGAAACAGTACCGGGTGTTAAAGGTGATACAAAAACAAACGCCATGAAAGACGCCATCATGCAGACTGGACTTTTAGTGAAGGTGCCAATGTTTATTGAAGAAGGCGAAAAAATCATTGTCAATACAACAGATGGTTCATACGTATCAAGAGATAAATAACAATCATTTAAAGAGCATCAATGGATGCTTTTTTTATTTTAAAAAAACGCAACTTTAGAAGATGTTATCAAGAAAAATATGCTATAATAAGACAGGTGAAAAAAATGGAGAGATTGCAAAAGGTTTTAGCACAAGCAAATATCGCTTCCAGACGTAAATCAGAAACAATTATTACGGAAGGAAGAGTCAAAGTTAACGGTCAAGTGATTAAAGAACTCGGATTTCAAGTAAATCCCTCAGATCAAATTGAAGTTGACGGAAATCAAATTGAAAGAGCTCCCCATCTTTATTTTTTACTTAATAAACCAACAGGTTATGTTTCAACGACAAGTGATGAAAAAAATAGACAAACTGTCATGGATTTACTAAGCATCGAACATAAGCAAACACGGCTTTATCCAGTGGGAAGACTTGATTTCGATACTGCAGGTTTACTCCTCATCACTAATGATGGTGATTTAACCAAACGATTAACACATCCTGAACATCAAATTGAAAAAGAATATCTTGTTAGAGTGGATGCGATTGTGATTCGTAAAAAGATTGTTGAGCTCAGAAAAGGTGTCATTATTGATAAGAATTACAAGGCTATCCCTAAAGAAGTTAGACTGCTTGAACTCGATAAAAAAAATCAATCAACCCTTTTATCAATGACTTTAGTTGAGGGTAAGAATAAACAAGTTAGAAAAATGATTGAAGCGATTGGACATCAAGTCAAAAAGCTAACACGTGTCCGTTATGACTTTTTAACATTGGAAGGTGTTGAAAGAGGATCATATCGCCCACTAAAAGTACATGAAGTTAAGCAATTATACGCTCATTCACTCCCTAAAAAATAAGAATTTGAGAGAATGCTCAAAATTATGGTATAATAATATGTGGTATGGAGGAAAAAAATGCCTGGATTTAAATTAGCTATTGATGGACCAGCAGGATCAGGAAAAAGCACTATTAGTTCTTTAATCGCTAAAAAAATGGGATGGACGCATATCGACACAGGTGCTATGTATCGCGCAGTGACTTTGCAAGCTATCGAACATGGCATTGACTTAAATGACGAGCATGCGTACAGTTTTTTAGAAACCTCCAATATTCATTATGACAACAATAAAATATATATTGACGATCGAGATGTTACAGAAGATATTCGCTCTGAAGCTGTAACAAAAAATGTTTCACTCGTCTCAAGTTTTCCATATGTGAGAAAAAAACTTGTTGATCTGCAAAAAAAAGCTGCAGAAAAAGGGTATATAGTCATGGATGGTAGAGATATTGGAACTGTTGTTTTACCACATGCAGACTTAAAAATCTTTTTAACTGCCAATGTTGAAGAACGTGCAAAACGTCGACTCAAAGAAAACTTAAAAAAAGGAAAACATGCAGAGATTGAACATGTGATCAAAGACATCGCAACACGTGATGAAAAAGATTCAACCCGTAAAGAATCACCTCTGCGTATGGCAGATGATGCCATTATATTAGATACAACACACTTAACCATTGATGAAGTGGTTAGTAAAATTATAGACTTGACCGACAAAAAGGAGAACAAACATGGAGTTTAAGGTATTGAAGGTAGGACAAATTGTTGAAGGAACTGTTATTAAAGTTGAAGAAAACACAATTTGGCTTGATGTGCAATATTCTACCGAAGGAAAAATTCATTTAGACAATTATGACAAACCAGCACCAGATACATATTTTGGTTTAGTCAAGGTCGGACAAAAAATCAAAGCTAAAGTCCAAAAAATGACTGATGAACCAGCTCAGATTCTTTTGTCACGCTTACCTCTTCTTATTGAAGAAAAATTTGAAAAAATTCAAGAACTTGCTAAAACAGGTGAAATTGTTAAAGCAAAAGTTCGTCAAGTATTAGATAAAGGACTCGTTTTATATTACTTAGAAAATGAAATATTTTTACCTTACAGTCTACTAGACTATGATCTAGTTAAAGATAAAGAATCACTAAAGGGTAAAGTCTTAGAAATACAAATTGTTGAAGCTACACAAAAAGGACGTTCGAAGAGAATTGTCGCTTCAAGAAAAGCGATTTTTGAGCGCGAAAGACAAGAAGCTTACGAAAAGCGTATTGAACAACGTTCATTAGAACTTGAAAATATCAATACTGGTGATGTCATTAAAGGAACTGTTGATAAGATTGAACCACATGCTGCAACAATCCGCTTTGATCACGTTGTCGGTTTACTTCGTATTTCTCAAGTATCACACCACAGAATTGATAAAATTGATGATGTTTTAACATTAGGACAAGAAGTGACTGTGAAAGTCATTAAAAAAGAAGGAAATCGTCTTGACCTATCGATTAAAGCTCTGCAAAAAACACCACATGAAATTTTCTTTGATCAACATAAAGTTTCAGAAACCATTAAAGGTAAAGTTTTCCAAAAACTACCCTTTGGTATTATTGTCGAAGTTGAACATGATGTCCGTGGTTTATTGCACCGCAATGAATTCTCTTGGAATCCAAATGATAACTTTGAAAACTATGTCAAAATTGGTGATGAAATAGAATTATCGATTATCTCAATCGATCCAAAGAAAGAAAAAATTGCTTTATCAAGAAAAGCATTACTCGATAACCCATGGAAAAACGTTACTGTTAAACGTGGAGATATTGTTAAAGCGAATGTCAAAGAAGTATCTAAAGAAGGTTTAGTCGTTGAAGTGAACGGTGTTGATGCACAAATTCCTGCAAATGAACTTTCCAATGAAAAAATTGGGAAACCAGAAGACTACTTTGCAGTTGGTGATGAAGTTGAAGCGGTGATCATTGAAGCAAATCGTGATACATGGTCTATGAAATTATCGATTAGACGTATTTTAGAACAAGCTGAACGTGCATCATTCGAACAATATTTAGCAGATGAAGAAGATGATTCAAATGCAACGCTTGGCGATTTATTCAAAAAAGAATTAAACAAAAAATAACATAAAAAGAAGGTTTTATTATGCCTTATAAGGTGGCAATTGTCGGCCGTCCAAATGTTGGGAAGTCTAGTTTGTTCAACCGTCTCGTTGGCCAAAGACTCTCGATTACTGATGATCAAGCTGGTATAACGCGAGATCGTATCTACGCGAAAGCAGAGTGGTTGACTAAGAACTTTAGAGTCATAGATACAGGGGGCATCGACATTGGCGATGCTCCTTTTTTAAATCAAATCAAAGCACAAGCAATGGTCGCTATGGATGAAGCGGATGCAATTGTTTTTGTTGTTGATGGTAAATCTGGCTTAGTAGATAGTGATCATTATATTGCAAAAATGTTGTATAAAACAGAAAAACCAGTTATGCTAGCAGTAAATAAGATAGATGATATTAGTCAACTTCAAAATACTTATGAATTTTATGCATTAGGTTTTGGTGATCCGATTGCTATTAGTAGCCATCATGGAATAGGTATTGGTGATTTACTTGATCAAATCATTTCACACATCACTGAAGATGATGTGACATATGATGAAGATGTCATTTCGTTTTCAATTATTGGTCGTCCCAATGTGGGAAAATCATCTCTAACAAATGCTATCTTAGGTGAAGAACGCGTCATTGTCTCTGAGATTTCAGGAACAACAACGGATGCCATTGATACTCAATTCAAAAAAGATCGTAAACAATACGTTGTTATCGATACTGCTGGTATCAAAAAACGTGGCAAAATATATGAAGATTCTGATAAATATGCGGTATTACGTGCATTATCAGCACTTGAAAGAAGCGATGTCGCTTTAATGGTCATTGATGGTGAAGAAGGTGTCATTGAGCAAGATAAACACGTTGCTGGATACATTTCTGAATACGGAAAAGCTGTTGTTATTGTCGTTAACAAGTGGGATGCTGTTGAAAAAGATGATAAAACGATGAAAAAAATGGAAGAAAAAATTCGTGATGAATTTAAATTCTTGGATTATGCAGAAATCGTCTTTGTTTCAGCAAAATACAATCAACGCATTCATACCATTTTTCCAGCACTAAACACAGCCTTTGAAAACTATAATAAGCAAGTTCAGACATCGATTATTAATGATTTGATTAATGATGCAGTTGCGATGAATCCAACACCAATCTTCAATCATGGTAAAGCACAATTTAATTATGTGACACAAGTAGCGATAAAACCTCCTACTTTTGTCTTATTTGTAAATAATCCTGACTTTGTACATTTCTCATATTTGAGATATTTAAACAACCAAGTAAGAAGTGCTATTGATTTTACGGGCACACCCGTTAAACTCATTTTAAGAAAGAAGGCATAGTATGAAAATAAGTATTATTGGTGGTGGAGCATGGGGAACAACGCTCGGTCAAACATTAGTTGATAATGGCCATCAAGTCTTAATCTATGATTTAAATCCAAGTGCTGTTGACAAAATCAATCATCATATGCATCCATTTTTCGACACAGTATTACCTCATGAGGTAGTAGCAACCACATCGATTCATGAGATTGTCGATTTTTCACATTACTTTATCCTGTCTGTACCAACAAAAGCTGTTAGAACAGTTTTAAAAAATATCAATCCACTTCTTAAACATAAGTCTGTGTTCATCAATGTCTCAAAAGGTATTGAACCACAAACACTTAAAAGAGTATCAGAAATTGTTGAAGAAGAAATAGAACCTAAAAAACTGAAAGGTTTTGTTGTTTTAACAGGTCCCTCACATGCAGAAGAAGTTATTTTACGCAAACTAACACTCCTTGTGAGTTCATCAAAAGATCATGTTTTAGCGAAAGATATCCAACATATATTCTCTAATGATTCATATTTACGTGTGTATACGTCAACCGATTTAATTGGCTGTGAAGTCGGTGGAGCTATTAAAAACGCAATTGCTGTTGTTTCAGGTATTTGCACAGGTTTAGGCTTAGGCGAAAATGCAAGAGCAGCTGTGATTACACGAGGGATCATCGAAATTGTAAAAGTTGTTGAAATCATGGGAGGAAAACGTGATACTGCGTTTGGACTCACAGGTATTGGTGACTTAATTGTTACAGCTTCTTCAGAAAACTCACGAAACTTTACAGCAGGTAAAAAAGTCGGGTTAGGTATATCTGTTGAACAAATCTATGCTGAGCAGAAACAAACCATTGAAGGGTTCAGAACCATTGAAGCGATGCATGATTTATCCATCAAACACGGTGTTGAATTACCGATGGTTAACACAGCTTATGACATCTTATTCAATAACTTAAAGGTAGAAGAAGGATTGCAGAAATTGCTGTCAAGAAACCTAAAATCAGAAGATTTTTAGAATAAATGCTTTATAAAGCCAAGAAAATTGGCAAAAAATGAAGAATATTTGCAAATCTAAAGTTTTTTTGATACAATTTAAGTAACTTTAAAAGGAGGATAAATAATGAACAAAACGGAATTAATCGCTGTTGTAGCGAATCGTGCGCAAGTCACACAAAAAGTTGCAGAAGACGTAATTAAAGCTTTCACAGATACAGTATCTGAGACGTTAGGAAGACGTGGCGAAAAAGTTGTTGTAACAGGTTTTGGTACTTTTGAAGTAAGAAATCGCGTGAAGAGAACAGGCAAGAATCCAAGAACTGGAGAAACAATCACTGTTCCTGAACAAAAATCTCCAGCATTCAGAGCAGGCAAGTTATTGAAAGAGGCAGTTAAATAAGGATTTTTAGAAAGTGTCTAACGCGGTTAGACATTTTTTTATACAAAAAAGTGTAAAATCATATAAAATAAAGGTAGAGGTGATTGACATGAGTATTTTTTTCCAAGCTGCTGAAAATAATTTAGAGTATGTCAAACTTCATATGACGCATTTAGAAATGGTAGATGAAAAAAATAAGAGTCTACTTCATTATGCTGTCTTAGGAAGTGCAATACATGTCATCAACTACTTACTCGATCAAGATATCAATGTGAATATGGTTGATACACATGGTGAGACTCCACTTTTCGATTGTGCTCGAAAAGGAAAATTGGACATCGCTAAATTACTCATTACGAAATTTGCAAATGTGAATATAGCGAATAGACAAGGTGAACTGCCTATTCATCTTGCTGCACACAAAGGCGATCTTAACATGATTAAGCTACTTATTGAAACAGGTTCTTATTTAAACAAGAAAACAATCGAAGACAAACTTCCTGTACACTATGCCATTCAAGGTGGTCG
Source organism: Bacillota bacterium (assembly GCA_006226985.1). Lineage (GTDB taxonomy): Bacteria > Bacillota_I > Bacilli_A > Acholeplasmatales > Acholeplasmataceae > Peloplasma. The sequence goes on from SBGC01000033.1 coordinate 22,181, forward strand.
TTTTGATGTTATCCAGTTCTTACTTAAAGAAGGCAAACAATCATGGTTCATGAAAGATACATATGGAAATACATTATTACATCATGCAACAAAGACTTCATCGATTCAAACGATTGAACTTCTTCTAAATCAAAATCTTGATCCTAATGCATTAAATGATCAGTTTGAATCTCCTATATTTAATGCTGTAAGATTTGGAACCATCGAAACAATCAGATTGCTACTAGCATCAGATGCTTACATTGATATTCACAACAGACGCTATGAAACACCTATTGATACAGCAATGATTTTTGATAAACAAGAAGTATTAAAGTATTTAAATGAATATATGATTACACCAAAATATGAACGACTTGTACAAAAACAATCATTAGCTTTAGCAGTATTAAATAGAGATCATGTATACTTGCGAAAATTGTTAGAAAAACAGACACCAATGAAAAAGGATCGTCTACAAAAAACAGCTCTTGATTATGCAAAAGAATATAACTTAGGTCTTTGTGTTGGTTTACTTAGAGATGTTGAAGTCAATGGTAATTCATAATAAAAAATAGACAACAAAAAAAGCTCATAATTGAGCTTTTTTTATGCATTATGTGTATTTTTTAGCGTAACCTTTTGGTTTTCTATTGACATCAAAGATGCCCCAATGTTTTTCGGGTTCGTCCGGATTATTTGAACCTTTCCAAGGCTCGTCAAATGCCTCGAATAAAAACATGGTGATTTTATTTTTCTTGCTCCAAAGATCAATTTCAGTTAAATATTTTTCTTGGTTTTCAATGGTTGCTGAACCTTTTAACATCTTTCCATCGTCACCTGTAGTCCACCCATACTCTGTAAAAATAACTTGCTTATTTGGGAAAGATTTAACATTATCTTTATAGTCTTGAATCGTGTAATCAACTGCTTTTTCTACAGATACTCTATTCCACATCGGATATGAATGGATACTAATAAAATCGACTTCTTTAGCAATGACAGCACCTTTTGTTTTCCAATAATGTGCACCTTCACAAAAGCTAACGGGAATATCTGTCTTCGATTTTAAATATCTCACATGTTCAGCCATCGTTTCTGGTGCCATTAAATTATGGTGCCAGTCAGATGTACATTCATTACCTACAGCAACAGCAAGCATATGTTCCTTATACGTATTAGCTAGGTTTGCGAGTAAATCAAGTTGCTTATAATTTTCTTTTTTATGTCTTTCGATGGCTTCATCAGAATGAAGACCACCCCAAGGGCAATTCGGATTTGATATCTCACCTTGTGGTTCAACACCTAACATCAATTTTAAAGGAAGTTTGTGCTCCTTTATTACTTTTAAAACGGTTTGAGCATGTTGATAAGGATCATACATCCGAATATAATCAAAATGCTTGCTTAAGAATGTTAAATCACTTAAGACTTCTTCATAAGATGGATATACTTTAGTCAAAGGGCTTTGATTTTGACGATATCCTGAATAGCAAATAGCCCGTCCAAATGGAATCATGTTTTATCCTCCGAGTCCTGATAATATAAAGATGATTGAAAGTAAATTACTGAGAATATGCACAGCCAGTGGTGCATATAAGTTTTTGTTATTTTTAATATAGATTAAACCAAAGACAAATCCCATAACGAAATAAACTAATCCGTTAACAAGGGCTGTTTGAATCGAAGATTCACCTAATAAGTGAATTGCGCCAAATGTTAATGATGAAACTGCTAAGCCTACATAATCATTTTTAAACAATCCAAACATGGCTTTTCTAAACACTAACTCTTCAACGATAGGTCCTAATATGACAGCAGATACCAACATGAAGATTAGACCATTTGAGTTAAGTGCATTTTGGATGGATAATTGGTTGACAGATTCACCAGATGTGATGTTGAAAATGTTTGCAAGAAATTGTGATAACGTATTAGATATAAAGTTTCCTAACATTAAATAGACATAACCGATTAAAATGATCGATATCCAACTTGTTTTCCATGTTTTAGCAACTGTAAAATCATTGATAACTTCTTTTTTCATCATCCATACAATAAGTGGAAGCATCACCATGTAAATGACAAAATTTAAGAATGAAAATGATGGTGTTGATAAATCTGTAATAGGACCATCTATTTCAATATAATCTGCTGTAAAAATGAGTGGTAAAACTTGATCTTTTCCAGCAATCAAAATGATGTCATGCTCTGTATCAGGCCATTTTGTAATTAATCCACTCAGTATTACTTCTAAGTAGAATTCATCAAGCACTTCTTCAACTACTAAAGTATCCTCATATGTTGTATTTGATTCATTTAAAAGAACAGCATAATTATCATACGTACCAATCTGATTAATATAGATTTTATATGGGTGATCCATGTCTAAATAAACTGTTTCATCCATGAGAACCATGCCATATTCAGTCATGGCTAATTTTTCAATTAAGAGTTCTTCCTCACTATATGTGACTGTAAAAGAAGGTATCGAAAGAAAGATAACATAAAAAATGGCAACAACAACATTCATCATTAATAGATAAATGAGCA
>SBGC01000105.1 GCA_006226985.1 Bacillota bacterium
CCAAGACTATTATAATCAGTATCAATTCTTTTTAGAAATTTATTTACATTAGCTTTATTAATCTCTTCGTCACAAAATAATAAATATCTTTTTTTTGATAACTGATATATTGGAATGTCAAAGTCTTTGCTTATAACTAATGATAGCCCATTAATTATGTCTTTTTTTATCTCTTTCATTTCTACCCCCAAATAGGAATCACTGGTCCTGCTACTACTGGTTCAATATTGCTCCAGTCGTACTTCCTTGCAAAATTTACTGACCCTAAAATACCAACACCAATTAGTGTTTGCACTAGTATTTTTTGACCATATGACTTTGTGAAAACACTCATGAATTTTTGTGGTTGGAACCATCCTCTGTTAGTAGGTACAATTTTTCCACCAACAAAATTGCCTATGATCGTTGACGCAAAATTAACTCCTAGATCAATTGCTGTTGAGCCTAATTCTATAGTTTCACCACGTATCAATGTTTCTAGTGTGTCTGTACCTGTTTGCATAATTGCACTTACACTAGCCGAAAGTATGATTGATGTAACTCCTCCGGTAGATATTGTTAATGCCAATATCAATGCATTTGAACCAGCTCCAATCGCTGAACCAACGACTCCTCGCCATAATTCAGTTCCTGTTTTACCAGCTACAGCATTGGAAACTAGTTGTACTGTTCCTCCGATTAAAGTAGCCACTAATGTAATAGCAAATAATGCAGGTACTGCAAAATTTCCATTAGGGTCAATCATCATGACAGGATTATTTACACAATACGCATACATGTTGTGATTTAAGGAATCGCTTGCTTCACCAAGTAATCAACTTTGAGACATAGACTTATTTAATCACATTAAACACTAGAAAAGTTTAGTCCGAGATAACGTGGCTATTGGTATATCACGTTCCGTGTAAGAAGGATACTAATCTTTTTGTATCTTGAATATATGTGTCTAGTTTTGACTTCTTATTATGGTTTAAATCTAATACAATGTCTTCTCTATTGCTTTTAATAAAAAATGGAGGTTAGGGGATTCTTTCATTTTTTGATAATAATCATTGCCTTCTAGATGAAATTCAAATAGAAATTTGTCATTATAATATATTTCTCTTCTATCTACTACAAAAACATGATTTTCATTTTGATAATCAATTATTAAAACCATGTTACCAAATGCTTTCTTATAGTATTCAAAAGAGATAATGTGAGCACCTTTTTCTTGAAGTACTTCATTAAGTTTATTCAACATTTCATTTTTGTTCATTTTTTCCTCCTAAATACTTTATCCGAAAATCCAAGCAATCCCTTGTTCAATTAAATACTGAATCTCTTGCCACAAAGTTCCACCTGCACGAACCACATAATCTGGCGCAACCACAAACTGTGTTCCAAGTTTATGTGCATCCTTTAAATATTGGAGGTTATTATTCCAACTTTGATTTGTTAACTGCAATTTATCATAAAGATTGTTTGAAATGAAGTAATATCCCGATCCCGTTGCTTTAGCAGCACCAATATATCTTGGCATATGCCCTAATACTGTAACTTTTTTAATAATTGATACACCATATTTTGTAACAGATAAACCTGTCACTCCGGTAAGATGTGTTGCTAACGCTCCAGCACTAGCACCAAGTGACCCACCTATGATTCCACCGCCAACAATTCCTAATGCAGTCCATCCAACAAGCTCCCAACCTTCTGCACCATGATCCTTTGCTACATTGTAAGCGATTATACCTCCTGCTGTTGCACCAACAACAGCACCAATAATTAAACCAAGAATTGTTAGTGAAATTGCAAAATTTCCATCAGGATCTACATACATCACTGGAGTAATGTAGTCAGACATAACCACTAGATCATTCCAATTAGCACAAAATAAACATCGATTATCCGATTATTAAGTTTGTTTTTCTTCTCATGAATAACGACTTTATCAACTAAGCTGTTAATATGTTCTCTTTTAAGATCAGTGACTTTATCGTATTGTCTAATCAATTCATAGAATGCATCAATATCGTTTACTTCTTTTTTTGAATCTGTAATATTTGATTCAGTATCTCTAATTAGCTTGACTAATCTAATTTTTTCTGAATCATAAGATATATCCAACTCATAGAATTTATCTTCTGAGATTTTATCATTAACGTATTTCTCAAATAGTTTCTTTGTTAATTCATCAACTTCATTGAGCCTATCACTGCTCTTTATTATTGTTTGTTCGTATTCAATAATTCTCTTATCTAGTGATTTTTGATTCTTGATTTGTTTAACAAACTTTGTCTTGTTTGTTTGACAAGTCATAATAACGTCATTGATTTTTTCAGTCAAGTAATTTCTCAAATAATCATAAGTAATATAGTGACTGGTACACCTAGATGTATCGCATCTATAAGTACTACATGCTAAACTGCGATGACCTCCTCTATCAGGCCTAAAGGCTAAGGAAAATGTTTTACCGCATTCATGACATCTCAGTTTCCCTTTGAAGATGTTCTCATGATTTGTTTGAGTCGTTTTCTTTTTCTTAAGCATAAGTTGTCGAACGCTATCAAATTGATTTTTATCAATTATATGTTCATGCTTATTTGAACTGACAATCCAATCAGTTTTTGGATTCTGCTTTAGTTTTTTGCTTTTAAAGGAACTTGTTTGATGTCTGTTACAGATAATTTTGCCTACATATTCTTCGTTTCCCAAAATATGTAGTATAGATTGTGTTGCCCAGTCATATGGGTATTTTTTTATGAATTCTGAATCATACACTCCCTGTATTTTATGTAGTTCAGCTCGTGGAGTCAGTACTTTATCTTGCTTCAATATCTTTGAAATTCTATATAGACTATTTCCATCAATATATAACTGATAAATCCTCTTTACGATTTCAGATTGTTTATGGTTAACCACTAGTTTGTGCCTGTCTAGTGGATCCTTATCATATCCATATGGTGGATAAGGACCAGTGAATTCACCATTCAAAGCTTTTGTTTTGTATGCACTTCTAATCTTTTGACTTATATCTCTTGCGTACCATTCATTCATGATATTTCTAAATGGAGCAAAATCATTGTCATTTTTATCTGTGTCGACTTGGTCATTGATTGCAATATATCTGACATCATGCATAGGGAAGTAATGCTCCATATAATATCCTGTATTCAAATAATCTCTTCCAAGTCTGGACAGATCTTTTGTAATTACTATATCTATTAAATCATTTTCAATATCATTCTTTAATGCTATGAACCCTGGTCTTTCAAAATTAGCTCCTGAGTGACCATCATCAATATAATATCTTATATTGTCATACTTGTTTTGATTTGCATATCTTCTCAGGTATGCTTTTTGTGTCTCAATACTTGAACTAACCTCAGTCAATTCATCTTCTCTAGAAATCCTACAATATAGCGCAGTAATCTTATTGTCTTTCATAATTCTAACCTGTTTCAAACAGACTCTATGCATCTATTATACATCAAGTTTAGCATCACAAAAAACCGCTAAGTAAAGCGGCAAGACTCTATATTGCATTGTGAAAAGCCTAGGTATCAACCTATATTAAAACAATATATGAGCCTGTTCGCCTTTCAATCAAATTCACATTCCAATATCCAAAATTAGCATTTATATTTTTTCATTATTTGTATAACTTCTATTGCTAAACTACAGAATTCTTTTATTTCTCCATCTTTTTCTAAAGTGATCAGTAAATGTGTGAACTCATCGTCAAAAACACAATAGATTTCTTTACTTCGAACCATATAACCTTTTATCAAAGAATGTGCATAGTTAAACATTTCCTCATAGCATTCCATTAGATCATGGTTATAATTGTATAGGTTATCTTTTACTAACAAAGGTATTTTACAATCAATAAACTTGATTAAGGTATTCTTTTCTTGTTCATCTATTTTTGTTTCCACCTTACCACCATGCTTCATCATTTCTTTTATTTAATCTAGCTCAAACAATTCTCTATATTTTTTTTCTTTAACTTTAAACTCAATTTTCTTCGCTTTTTCACATTTTGCTAGTAAAATTTTAGGAAATATTTGGTCATATGGATTAATAAGTATACAAATCTCGT
>SBGC01000076.1 GCA_006226985.1 Bacillota bacterium
ATAAAGTAATGAAATTGGTTTTTATCGCCTTTGACTGCTTTCAAAGGTATTCCATTATATTGTCCACTACCAAAATAAATCTCTTTATCACTATTAAGTATTTCTTCATAGGTACCAGCAAATGGAACACCAACTTCATAGAACTCATGTACATTGGGTGTCATGTTTAAAATGATAATTAATGTTTCTTTATCGCTTTTTCTAATATAAGCGAAAACACTTTGATCCTTATCATCAACTACAGACCATTCAAACCCTTTTGGATGATGATCATATTTGAAAAGTGCATCGTGATGTCTGTAAACTTGAGCTAAGTCTTTAAAGAAGTGGTTCGCTTTTTGATGCGCTTCAAAATCGAATAAATTCCAATCAAGTTCTTTTTGGAATGCCCATTCACTAAACTGTGCGAACTCTTGTCCCATGAACAGTAATTTCTTTCCAGGATGTGTCATCCACAAAGTGAGTAAAAGCCTCCAATTAGCCATTTTCTGGAAATAATCACCTGGCATTTTGTTGACTAAACTACCTTTCATATGAACAACTTCATCATGAGAAAAAGGTAGAATAAATTGCTCATTAAATGCGTATACTAATCCAAATGTAATCTTATCATGATGGAATTTTCGATGAATAGGATCTTCTTTAAAATATCTTAAAACGTCATTCATAAATCCCATATTCCATTTATAGTTAAACCCAATACCACCTGTATCAACAGGATGTGTGACATATGGAAAATCGGTTGAATCTTCTGCCATTAAAAGCACACGATCATCTTTTCCAAAAAGATGGAATGAGATTTGCTTAATAAAATTAATCGCGTCTTGATTGACTCCTTTTTGTTTATTACCTAAATAATAAATCAGATTCGATACTGCATCAATACGATAACCATCGATATGATAATAATCCATCCAGAATGTCAATGCTGATAACATAAAGCTTCTAGTAATTCCTTTAGAGAAATCTAAGTTATCAGTTCCCCATGTGACATTTTCTCTTCTGTCACGATCATTAAACTCATAAAGAGGTGTACCATCAAAAAATGACAATCCATGGGCATCTTTGCAGATATGCCCTAACACCCAATCAAGGATAACACCAATGCCATGTTCATGCATCTTATCAACAAAATACATAAAATCCATCGGTACACCATAACGTGATGTTGCTGCAAAAAACCCCGTGCCTTGATATCCCCATGAATCATCAAGTGGATGTTCATATACAGGCATCAGTTCAACATGTGTAAAGCCTTGCTCTTTGACGTAATCTGCAAGCTCATCGATAATTTCATTATAGGGTTTAAATTGGCCAAACTTTCTTCGCCATGAGCCTAAATGTACTTCATAGATTAATAATGGTTCTTGGTAGACTTTTTTCTTATGCAAAAACCAATCATGGTCATGCCATGGGTATCCTTCAAGTTTTGCAACTTTACTCGCTGTTTGTGGTCTTAACTCTGCATAATATGCAAAAGGATCTGCTTTATAGATGGTTCGATTCGATTGTGTGATGATTTCATATTTATACGTTGCCCATTCGTGATTTCCAGGTACTTCAATACGAAAAATACCCATATGATGAGCTTTCGTTAAAACATGTTTCCATCCTTCATATTGATTGAATTCTGCAACCAATCTGACTTCTTTCGCATTGGGTGCATAGACGGTAAATTCAGTTGCGTAAACTTCTCCCTTATCATCTTTGAGTAGATGGGATCCCAACCACTCATGTAAGTATGATGATCTGCCGAGTAGAAATTCATTAACATCAAAATCAGAAATAGGACGCATAGTGTCTCCTTTACATTTCAAGATAGATGATATAGATACCTGGTTGATCAACGTAGATGTCATGTTCTTCAGATAAAACATTTTGCGATGGGAAAATCAATTTTCCTGAAGAAAGTGATAGTTTTTCAATGCCATATGTGTTTTTTATATAATGTTTTAATTGATATTTCTTAGCTGTAAGTGTATAAACAATTAAATCTTTTTCACGTTCAATCTTCACTGAATCATTATATGTTGATTGTCTATAGAGTGAATATTTTTTTCTTAATTTAAGAAGCTTTCTTAGTTTTGAAACAGCTTCTAATTTCGGATTCCATATAATCTTATTGATTTCATCTGGACTATTATATGAGTTTTCAACACCCATTTTGGTACGATAAAACTCTTGACCAGCATGATAGAAAGGAATTCCTTGTGAAATAGCTATTAAGTGATTGACAAAATCTTGACAATACTTGAAATCAGGATTTTCAAATCCACAGGATAGTAACATCTTATCATAGTATGTGAGGTTATCATGACACTCGACATAATTGATGGATTGATTAGGGGATGTAAAAAGATTTTTTGATCCAACAATGGTATCCATCGCTTTATGAATTAAGTGCTTATTTCCCATGGTATAGCCAATCCCTGGTCCATGAAGCTCTCCTTTATTGACGTTTCTAAAGGTATCATTAAAATGTGCATAGCCTTGAAAGAGTGCTTGATTTGACATATTGGAACGAAGTTTACTAGGTACTTCAGTTTGCATATTCCAACCTTCACCATATAGCATGATGTAAGGATTAATCTCTCTTAATGTCTTTTCAATCAGTAACATTGTATCAAGATCAAGTAATCCCATTAAGTCAAAACGGAATCCATCGATTTGATAGTTTTGAACAAAATGAACAAGACTATCTACAACAAGTCGTCTGACCATGTAGTTTCTTGTCTCTACATCATTTCCACAGTATGAAGATTCTGTCATTTTATTTTTACTGTTGTGTCTATAAAAATAACCTGGAACAATATCATCATATGGAAATGTTAAGTGATTAAATACATGGTTATAAACAACATCCATGTTAACCCCTAATTTTTTACGATGAGCATAGTTGATGACTTTTCTAAATTGGTTGATACGATCTTTTGGATCATCTGGATCTTTCGAATACCAGCCTTCTACTGCGAAGTATTGACTTGGATTATATCCCCAATTGTATAAAAGATCTTTATGGATATCATCAACACCTTCAAAGTCATAGACAGGTAATAGTTGGAGATGTGTCATACCAAGCTTTTTAACGTAGTCAATAACACTTCCACCTAAAACTTTTGATTTTTCTAAAAGTCCATCAAACGTTCCTGGATGTTTAACATCAAGTGCAATCGTCATATCTCTGACATGACCTTCATATAAAACTGCATCGACGTATTTTTTAAGTTTAATCGGTGTTGGTTCAATCATTTCTAATTGATTAAAATCGACAACATAGCTTGATGTTGTTGAACAAGCGACTGTGTATGGATCTTTAATCATTTTGAACTGATCGACTAAACGAATAAGGTAGTGATAAGGCATATTATCTAAATCACCATGCACATCCACAGTCCAAATAGGCTCAATATAATTCATAGGATATCTTTCATCATTAACAACTAAAATCACTTCTTTTGCTACTGGAGAAAAAAGGTTAAATGTCGTTTTTTCTTTTGAATAGATATAGCCAAGTGGTCCATCATATCTAAATCTTGTTTCAAACTCTTTTGATAGTGTGACAACACCAATTTCTAAAGGTATACGCACATCATTAATCATGATATGGTCATTTAAATGTAAATCAATTGGTTTACTTGATGTAAAAAACTGATTAAAACCTTCGTTTTTTAACCAGTTCATTTGATTATTGTCTAACTCGATACGATAAATATAGGCATCTGATTCAAGACGAACGAGATGAAAACTATCTATAAATGCTCTCATTTAATCATTTCCTTTGTTGTCATAATGACAATCGGTTCATTATTTAACTCTATTTTACCATTTTTTATATGTATTTCATGTTGTGATAAGTAATTTTGGTAGGTACCATCTTTAAGTGGAACAAGCGTTGTTTTCGCTTGTTCTAGATTAAACACACCGAGTGCAAAACTCTCTTGATATGTATAACTTAAGACAACCACTTTATCTTTATGATGCACATTAAAATTGCCATAGGTTAATATGGGTTGTTTCTTTAAGAATGCTAGCTTTTGAATAAATGTTTCAATGGATTTTTCAGGATTCCA
>SBGC01000069.1 GCA_006226985.1 Bacillota bacterium
TCAAATCTGTTATAAAATACTTTTCATTAAACTGACACCATATTGATAAAATGCTGTCGGATAATACGAATCACTATATAAAAACGAAACTTCATTCGTTTTTTTCGCATAATAACCATTAACTACTGTAATATGTCTACCGGCTTGTGTATCAAAAACCACTTGATCGTAATCATTTCCATGTGTCTCATCGAGCATATCACCCATTTTAATTTGCAAAATAGTGTAATTCGTAAACTTTGTTTTACGTCGGATATAATCATCTTCAATTAAATTGATCATTTTTGATATTTCTTGATCATGATAAGGCATGTCATCTTTGTAGATGATTGCAATCACTTCAAGCATCGGTCTTTTTGTTAAAAAGTTTGTCGCATCTCGTGTATATCGATGGAGTATAGCATATGCATCATTACTTGCAAACACCTTAAAATCCATTTTTGTAAGTCGATTGATAAAAGCTTGGCTACTTAAATCATGTTTTGTCTTAACAGGTTTACCTTCTGTATCTTTTAATTTGAGATATCCATACTGTTGATCATAGAAGAATAATCTTGGTTTAAACCAAAATAAAACAAACAACATAATGATCAATAGCACGAGTAATAAACTCAGTTTTAAATCAGTAGCCCATGAAGTTAAAAATAAAACTAAAACCAAAAGTAGAAAAACGAGTATTGTTAAGAGAAAACTGATAAATAATTTTCGTTGTTTTTTACGTATTTGTTCCATATGGTTACTCCTTTTAGCGTTACTATTATATCATAACTATGCTATAATGTGGGAAAGGAATGATGCATATGTATCGCTATTTGATCATTGAAGGAAAAAAGTCAATTGAAGATCAGTTAAATTTATTGATATCGATTTTCAGTGAGTTTATTCAAATCAAACATACAGAATGTTTAGACAAACAAATCATCTTTGAATATGAACAAGAAACAGATGTTTCTTTTTTAGATGTTATATTAAACATTTCAGCGGATACTTATCACGATTTAAGAATATATGTTTCTCATGTTTTTGACCAAAAAAGCGAAATGCTTAAGCATCAAGCATTTATCATGTCTAAGCTACTACTGATCCCGTTTAATAAATATACCTATCTCGACGATAAAACGATTTTAAAAGCCCATTTAGATGCATTAAACGATGAAATCAAGCACTTCATCTTAAAAAAATATGCAAATGATCTTATTATGCACGAAACCATCAAAGTGTATCTTGAATCAAATCAAAATATGGTGATAGCTGCGAAAAAACTCTATGTTCATAGAAACACACTGATTCAACGAATCGATAAATTTCATCAAGTCACAGGCTTTGATTTAAAGAATTTCTATGACGCCTTTTTGATTTATCATTTTATTAAATAAAAAGTGTGCAATGTGCACATTTTTTTATGCCTAAGACTTTGCTATAATTGACATAGAATGTAAAAAAAGGGAGAAATATAATGGCTACTTTAAAATTAAAAGACATTAATAAAATTTATCCAAATGGTGTACAAGCAGTTTTCGATTTTAACCTTGACATCAGAGATAAAGAGTTTATCGTGTTTGTTGGTCCTTCAGGATGTGGGAAATCAACAACATTACGTATGATCGCAGGTCTTGAAGAAATTTCATCAGGCGAATTATACATTGACGAAGAATTAGTCAATGACAAAGCACCTAAAGATAGAAATATCGCGATGGTGTTCCAATCCTATGCGTTATATCCACATATGACTGTATACGATAACATGGCATTCGGTTTAAAATTAAGAAAAATGCCTAAAGACGTCATCAATGAAAAAGTGCAAGAAGCAGCTGAAATTCTTGGTTTAACTCCTTATTTAAAGAGAAAACCAAAGGCTCTATCTGGTGGACAAAGACAACGTGTTGCCTTAGGACGCGCTATTGTTAGAAATGCAAAAGTATTCTTAATGGATGAACCACTATCAAACCTAGATGCTAAACTACGTGTACAAATGCGTGGTGAGTTAATTAAACTTCACAATAAGATTGAAACAACGACTATTTATGTAACCCATGACCAAATTGAAGCGATGACAATGGCTAGCCGTATCGTCGTTATGAAAGATGGTTATATTATGCAAGTAGGTGCACCAAAAGAAATTTATGATTATCCAAACAACTTATTCGTTGCAGGATTTATTGGTACTCCTCCTATGAACTTTATTAAAGGTGTTGTCAACCATAAACAAGTATTTACAGCTGGTGATCACACGATTAAAGTTCCTGATGATAAATTTGAAATCATTAAGCAAAATGAAATGATCGATAAAGAAGTCGTATTAGGTATTCGCCCAGAAGATATTCATGATGAAGAAGTTGTCATGGAAGCTTATCCAGGTGCAGTGCTTGATATTATTGTTGACGTTGCTGAACTTTTAGGTTCTGAAACAAATATTTACACTTCAGTCAATGGCAATAACGTTTGTGCAAGTATTAATGCACGTACTGGTGTTCGTATTGGCGACAAGATGAAGTTAGCTCTTGATATGAATAAGTGTCATTTCTTTGATCCAACTTCTGAACAACGTTTAGTCTTTGATCAAAATAAAGAAGTCAAAGCTAAAAAAGCTAAGAAAGAAGAAAAAGCAGAATAATTAAAGGCCTTAGGGCCTTTTTTATTTGAGGTAAATCAAATGATTGAATATATTGAAAATCATTCAGAAGGATCTATCATTTTTTATACAGATGACATCAGGTACTCTCGATTTAGAGCATTTTATCACATCGAACAGCTATGTAAATTAGCCCTTTTCTCATATGATGGTTATATTAAATCACTTAAAAATATATACAATCTTACCTATCAAATACCTGTATATATTAATGAAAGTCAAGGTTTTATACCGATTTTACGTATTCGAGATTATGAAAATAAATGGATAAATTGGTTTGCTGTAACAAAAGTAAATGAATGTTTTAACGGTTTAGAACTTGAGTTTATAAGTGGGAGACGGCTTCATATCAACTTTTCTTTAAAACGGTTAAAAAAGCGAATTGATGCATTAATGAAAATTAAATCATTGAAAGTAAACATTTTCATTTTCAATGATATAGAAATCATATCGAAATAGTGTTATAATAATAACGGCTAAAAGATAGACGATTACATCATATAAGGAGGAAAAATGATGTCAAAAAAAACAGTAAGAGATATCGCGATAAAAGGAAAAAAAGTTCTGATTCGTGTTGATTTTAACGTACCACTAAAAGACGGAGAAATTAGTGACGAAAATAGAATCGTTGAAGCACTACCCACCATTAAGTACGTTTTAGAACAAGGTGGAAGAGCGATTGTGTTCTCACATCTTGGACGCGTTAAAGATGAAGCTGATAAAGCATCAAACAGCTTAAAAGTGGTTGCAAAAAGATTAGAAGAACACCTTGGACAAAAGGTAACATTTATTCCTGAAACAAGAGGAACAGTTCTTGAAAACGCAATTAGTGCTCTTAAAGATGGCGAAGTTTTAATGTTTGAAAATACACGTTTTGAAGATATTAACGGTAAGAAAGAAAGTAAAAATGATCCTGAATTAGGTAAATACTGGGCATCCTTAGGCGATGTATTTGTCAATGATGCGTTTGGTACAGCACATCGTGATGCAGCATCTAACGTCGGTATCGCATCAAATATCAAGCAAACAGTCGCTGGCTTCTTACTTGAAAAAGAAATTAAGTTTATTGGTGGTACTTTAGAAAACCCACAAAGACCTTTTGTTGCAATTCTTGGTGGAGCTAAAGTATCTGATAAAATTGAAGTGATTAAAAACTTATTAAAGATTTCTGATCATGTACTTATCGGTGGTGGTATGGCATATACATTCTTTAAAGCCATGGGTTACGAAATTGGAACAAGCTTACTAGAAGCAGATAAAGTTGAACTTGCTAAAGAATTATTAGAACTCGCAAATGGAAAAATCATTTTAGGTGAAGATGTTATTACAGCAAAAGCCTTTGATCCAGAATCAGAAAAACATGTACGTGCAATTGATCAAATTCCTTCAGATGAAATGGGTATGGATATTGGACCACGAACAATTTCTAAATTTGAATCCTACATTCAAGAAGCAAAAACTGTTGTTTGGAATGGACCACTCGGTGTATTTGAATTCCCAAGATTTGCAGAAGGAACACGAAGTGTAGCTTATGCAATCACTGAAATAAAGGATCAAGCAACAACGATTATTGGTGGTGGAGACTCAGCAGCAGCTGTGATTCAATTTGGTTTAGCTGATGGGTTTACACACATCTCTACTGGCGGCGGAGCATCATTAGAATATCTTGAAGGAAAAGTTCTACCAGGCATTGCTTGTGTGGATGATAAATAATGGACATTGGTAAAAAGCTTAGAACCCTTCGTCTAAGTATGAACCTTACCCAACAAGAACTCGCTAACAAACTCGACTTAACAAAAGGGTATATTTCACAAATCGAAAACAACTTAACATCACCCTCACTTACGACACTCTTTGAAATACTGCATGTTCTAGGAACAAATATACATGAGTTTTTTAGTCAAGAAGAAGAAACGATTGTCATTTATCGAAAAGATCAATATGAAGAATATGTCAATCAAACCTTAAAGCTAAAAAATATACAATTAATTCCTGGTATGTTAAAATTTCAAATGGAGCCTATTTTAATCGAAATAGAGCCAGGTGGTCAAACAGAAATGGATGATCGTCATCCAGGTGAAGAATTTGGTTTTGTTTTAGAAGGTCAAATTACACTTGTATTTAATAAAAAAAGATATATAATTAGAAAAGGTGAGTCTTTTTACTACCAAGCAAATAAAGAACATTTTATGACAAATAACAGCCAAAATATTGCTAAAGTATTATGGATTTCGTCACCACCTAAGTATTAATGGAGGAAATCAAACATGATTGAGAAAGAAATATTAATTAAAAGTACTACAGGACTTCATGCGAGCTTAGCAGCAAAGGTTGTCCAAACAGCATCAAAATATGCAGTGGATATTGAATTACATTATCACGACAAAGTCATCGACCTTAAATCAATTCTTGCACTTATGTCACTCGCTGTTCCACATGGCGAAAATGTGCGTATCGTTGCTAGAGGAGCTCGTGCAGCAGAAGCGATAAAAGACGTATCCTCTATTTTAGGGTAAGCTTATGAGAAAGCCACTAATTGCAGGAAACTGGAAGATGTATAAAACGAAAGATGATGCACTTGCATTCATCTATGCTGTTAATCTTGAGGTTCCTGATAAAGATTTAGTTGAATCTGTTATTTGTGCTCCTTCTATTTTCCTAAGAGATTTAGTAAAAAGAGAAGGCGAAAACATTCGCATTGGCGCACAAAACATGCATTACGCAAACGAAGGTGCATACACTGGTGAAACATCAGCTGCTATGCTAAAATCATATGGTGTTGATTATTGTATCATTGGACACAGTGAAAGAAGAGCTTATTTCAACGAAACAGATGAAACAGTGAACTTGAAACTGATTGCTGCTGTCAATGCTGATATTATTCCGATTGTTTGTGTAGGTGAATCGTTAGAGATTCGTGAAGCAGGAACAACCGATCACGTTGTAAAAAAACAAATAGAAAAAGCTTATCTCAATGTAGATGCAGAAGAAGCTTTAAAAACAGTTATTGCTTATGAACCTATTTGGGCGATTGGCACTGGTCGAACTGCAACACCTGAACAAGCAAATGAAACAATTATTGCGATTAGAAATGTATTAGCAACCCTTTATACAAAAGAAGTTGCTGATAAAATCCGTATTTTATATGGTGGATCTGTCAATGTTAAAAATGTTGATAGTTTACTATCAATGAGTGATATTGATGGTGCACTTGTAGGAGGAGCATCATTAGATCCAAAATCCTATCTAACACTTGTTAAAGCAGCACTAAAAAAATAGACCCTCATGGGTCTTTTTATTTTATGAGATAGAAAAGAAAAAGATGATTCTTTCGAACCATCTTTTTTTGTTTGTTATCTGTTGTAGAATTCAACGATTAATTGTTCATTGATTTCTTGTAGAATTTCATTACGTTCTGGATAACGAACGAATGTTCCAACGTTAGTATCTTTGTCAAATGATACGAAATCAACAGTTGCATATTGTCCTTCAAGAGCTTCAGCAACGACTTTTAAGCCTTTTGAAGTTTCACGAAGTGTGACTTTTTGACCTGGAACTAAGCGATATGATGGAATATCTACTTTCTTACCATCTACTAGGAAATGACCATGGTTTACTAATTGACGAGCTTGTGCTCTAGTCTTAGCAAGTCCTAAACGATAAACAACGTTATCTAAGCGAGATTCTAGTAAGCGTAAGAAGTTTTCACCATGCTTACCTTGCATTTTATCTGCTTCATTAAAAGTCTTTCTAAATTGCTTTTCTGATACGCCATAAGTAAATCTTACTTTTTGTTTTTCATGTAGCTGTGTACCATAATCGCTTGACTTTGAGCGACGTTGTCCATGTTGTCCTGGTGCATATGGGCGTTTCTTTAATTCTTTTCCTGTTTCAGAAATCGAATAGCCTAAACGACGAGAAATTTTCCATGATGGTCCGGTGTAACGTGACATAATTTTTTACCTCCTTTTTTATTTTGGTGGCAAAAGATTGCAAAGGATTATTTGTAAGGTATCCGCATATTCTTTTCACCTTAAAGCAGAAAGGTTACTAAGGGCTCCAATGGGTAGGGATCACTCTCGCAAAAATCAGTTACCTGCTTTTTACCGACGCTATTCATTTTACCCTATAGGGTATTAAATGTCAATTGTTTTTACTAATAAGTTTACGAATTGTTCAAAGAATAAAACAGTATCTGGATCAAAACGGTCAACAACAGGGCTATCAACGTCTAAAACACCGTATAACTTATTATTTACATAAATAGGTACAACCACTTCAGATCGTGAATTTGCATCACATGCGATGTGGTTTGGATGCTCGTGGACATCTTTGACGACCATCGTTATTTTTTTGATAGCAGCTTCACCGCAAACACCTTTTCCTAATGGAATCTCAGCACAGGCTACTTTTCCTTGAAAAGGTCCCACAGTTAGGATATTTCCATCATATAAATAAAACCCGACCCAATTAAGACGGTCAAAGGACTCATTTAAAAATGCAGAAGCATTAGCAAGACGTGCAATTTGGTTTGGTTGGCTTTCAAGTAGTGCTTGTGCTACTGAAAGTAAAGTCTCATTTTTCATGTATTCATCACCCCCAATATTATAACATATATGTTAAAATAGTTATGGTGATAATGATGAAGAAAAAAATCCTTATCCGTTTTGGCGATATGATGCTAAAAGGGAAAAACATCGGGTTTTTCATCAAACGCGTTAGAAAACATTTGGTGGAAAAACTGAAAGACTTACAAGTATCCTATCAGTTCACACATGATCGCATCTATGTTGACTATCAAGTTGATGATGAAATAGATATTATAAATAGATTGTCTCAAATACCAGGTATATATTCGTATTCTGTTGTTTATGTTTCTAATCCAAACATTGAAGATATGATTAAAACTGCGGTGCATGTTTTAAATGTCGAAGCAACCAAAGCCATGATGCATATTAAAATTGAAACAAAGCGTGCAGATAAAGACTTTCCGATGACGAGTCAAGATATTACGTTAATGATTGCTAACCCTATTTTTCAACAAGCAAATTTAAAATACACGATTGATGTGAAACATCCAGAAGAAACACTCCGTATTGAACTTAGAAAAGATTTTGCTTATGTGTACTTAAGAAACCACAAAGGTTTAGGTGGTTTTCCCTATGGGACACAAGGTAGGGGGTTACTCATGCTTTCAGGAGGTATTGATTCCCCTGTTGCAGGTTTTCTAGCGATGAAACAAGGCATTGAAGTCGATTTAATCCATTTTGACTCTTCACCGCTTACACCTCTTGAATCCACACAAAAAGTGATTGATTTAGCCAAAGTTCTTTCAAAATATACACTTGATGGAAAAATTAAACTTCATCTTGTACCTTTTACGGAACTACATGAATTAATCTTAAAAAATGTATTTGATCCTTATATCATCACAGTGATGAGACGTATGATGTATCGCATTGCTGAAAAATTTGCCATTAGAAACAAACATCTATGTCTTATCAATGGTGAATCGGTTGGACAAGTTGCTTCTCAGACATTACCAAGTATGCAAGTTGTAGAAGCCGTCACAAAGTTACCAATTTTACGTCCACTCATCACATATGATAAACTAGATATTATAAAGATATCTGAACATATCGGCTCATACCCTATTTCAATTCAACCATTTAATGATTGTTGCAGCATTTACGTTCCTAAAAGTCCAGTGACAAAACCTATGGAAGTTTATGCTAAAAAGTATGAAGCGACCTTTGAATTTGAAGACATGATTTATCAACTCGTCAGAAATAGTTATACACTTGAAATTTCGAGTGATACACATATTGATTTATCATCTTATGGATTCACATTAAAAGAAGCAATGACAACGTATCAGAAAGAAAGTGACGTTATTTGATTACATCCAAACAAAACGCATCATTTAAATTATGGGTTAAACTCAAATTAAAAAAATATCGTGATATGCATGATATGTTTTTGGTCTATGGTGAACATCAAATCAGTAAAGCAAAAGAAAAAGGTGCCTTACTTGAAGTACTATCATCAAATGAAGCGCTTGAAGCAACCCATTTATCAAAACCTCTAATGGATGAATTACAGCAAGCTGAAACATATTTTGATCAAGTAGGCGTATGTAAAAAAGTAAATACGACGATTGAATCAAATCAAGTGTTGATCCTTGATGATATTCAAGACCCTGATAATTTAGGGGCTTTAATCAGAAGTGCAGCAGCATTTAACTTTTTACATATCATCATCAGTCATCGCTCTGCAGATGCTTATAATGAAAAGACAATCAGAGCATCTAAAGGCTCATTATTTGATGTTTATTTGGAAAGAAGACCTTTAGTAGATGCAGTTATAGCATTAAAACACAAGGGTTATCATGTTTTATGTGCAGATGCACATCAACAGGGTCATATAAAAAAATATGAAAAAATCGCATTAATCCTCGGTAATGAAGGTCATGGCATTTCAGACGATTTGAAATCGATATCTGATGATTTTGTTACCATCGAGACACAACATGTTGAAAGTTTAAACGTATCTGTTGCAGGAGCTATTTTAATGTATGAATGGAGGAAATTATGAAACCGATATTGACTGGATTCTTTGATCATCATCAACAAATCACGTTTGAAGAAATGATTGCATTTACAGATCGATATGAACTTGATCAAATTTGTATCAGACATTACAATAAGAAACCCATGATTGAAGTAAGTGAAGCAGATATTAAACAAATGCTTCTATCACTTAAAACAGCAAAAAATAAGATTGCGATTATAGATACTGGAATTAAACCATTTGACATACACCAAGAAGGTAAATTTCAAGAAGCATTTGATGAGTTTAAATATCTCTTAAAAGTGGCTGAAAAACTTAAAGTGAGTCATATCATGCTCGAATTACCTATCTTTACTGATGTGATCCAAGAGTTTGAACTGATCAAAACAAGATTAGAACCTTTCGTGGAAACAGCTATAAAGTCAGGTAGAAAAATTATCATAAAGCCTAGTAGAGAGTATAAGGCTAATGTTTACCAATACATTTTTAAAAAGTTTAAAACAAGCCATTTAGGTGTGTTATTTGATCCTGTGTTTTTTATGATGCATAATGAATCAACAACGACTGCTTATCGTATCTTAAAAGGAAATATTTATGCATTTGCATTTCATGATGCAAATCACCAAGGAGTAGAAGCTTTGGTTGGTTATGGTAAAGCTGATGTTGTTGCTATTTGTAAAAAGCTTTTGAGAGATCGATATGATGGATTTATTCTTATGGATAATCAGTTTAAACCTCAATCATTTGAGTTAACAGAAACAAAAAAGGGCTTTTTCCAAAAATTATTTTCGAATGATAAAAAGAAAAAAGAACAATATATTTCTGAGTTGTCAAAAAAGATATTTCCAAATGAGGAAACAAAAAATGTCACCTATGATGACATTTTAGAAAATCAGATTCGATTAGTTAAAACGATTTTTAAATAGATTCTTCCTCTGCAGGAATTGAAAAAGCAGGGATAGCGTTTGGCAGTTCAGGGAATAATTTTGAAACATAAAGGATACCGTTTAAGTGGTCATATTCATGTTGGAACACAATACCTACATATCCACTGAGTGTGAGTTCGATGGGTATAAGTTCTCCACTCTCGATATCATAAGATAAAGCTTCAAAAACAACTGTATGATATCTTGGCGTTAAACCCTCGGTTTCACGATCAACACTTAGACAACCCTCTCCACCAGGTACATACGTTAATTCTTTACTTTTAGCTTTTAAAACAGGATTGACGAGTGCATAGGAGTACAAAATGCCATCAAAATCAGTTACATGAGCAGCAAACATTCGTTTTGATACATTAACTTGTGGAGCTGCAAGACCTACAGCAGGACGAAGACCATATTTTTCAACCATTTCTTCATCTTGAGAATTCTTGACATATTCGAGCATTTCTTTTAATAATTTTTTATCCTGAGAGCTTAATGGAAGCTTAACTTCCTTAGCTACAGTCGTGAGCGTTGGATGTCCTTCGCGAATAATATTTTTCATGGTTATCATAGTTAACACCTCATCATTATTATATCATAGGAGCATGCATGCGTATTGATAAATTGTTAAGCCAAATGAAATATGGTTCAAGAACTGATATCAAAAAAATGATATCTTTTGGTTCCATTTATGTGAACCAAAAACCTGTAATTGATTCATCTTTTCAAGTTGATCCACTTATTGATGATATTTTAATCAATAATGAGAAACTATTTTATAAAGATCCTATTCATTTAGCGATCTATAAACCTATTGGCTATTTGTCTGCACATAAAGATGCTATGCATCCCTGTGTGATTGATCTCATAAAACCACCGTATGATCGCTTTAATTATGCAATGTCTGGACGACTTGACTTAGATGCTGAAGGGCTCATGATACTCACTACTGATGGCCAATTTGCACATCAACTGATGCATCCTAAATATCACTTGCCAAAAACGTATGAAGTTATTCTAGACAAAAAATTCGAACATGCTACTGAACTTACTGAAGGTGTCACTATCCTTGATGGTAAAAACGATCCTTTTACGGCTAAAGCACTGAAGATTGAGTCTCATGAAAATCATGTTACACTAGAGATTGATGAAGGCAAATTTCATCAAGTCAAGCGCATGTTTAAGGCTGTTGGTTATGAAGTACTTAATTTAAAAAGAGTGAAAATCGGTTCTTTTGAACTTGCTGATTTAACACCGGGTATATACAAAGAAATTAGAAAGGAAGACATCTTATGACAGACATCATTTTACAAGCATATGAAGTTCTTGATGAAATAAAGAAAGATCCTCGATATCAAGAAATTAAAAAAATTGATAAAATAATCATGAATACTTATCAACATGAAATCAATCATTTTAGTAAGTCAAAAGAACAATATGACGAAATCATGCGTCAAGGTGGACACTATCATCCTGACTTTAAAGAAGTCGTCAAAACTTATAGTGAAGCCAAAAACACACTTTATTCGAAAGAAGAAGTCAAGAGATACTTTCAATTAGAAAAAGAAATTCAAGATGAGATCAACGAATTTTTAATCACATTGTCTCAAAGTGTATCAACACACATTAAAACACCTAATAAACTCGGCATTGTGTCAAAAGGAGGAGGAAGTTGTCATGTTAGCTAATCGTATGCAATATATCGTTTTTTATCAAGGAAAAGCAATATTAGAAAAATTACAGACATTGCCTTTAGATATTGCTTATATATCAGAGAAACAAGGCTATGCAGTTGTTTATGGTGATAAAGAACAGGAACAAACTTATAAAAAACAACTCAAAGATGTGAAAGGGTTTAAATTTTTTGGTCCATCGCAGCTTTATGATGAAACATTAAATTTTTAATCTGTTAAGTAAAAAGACTTGACACTATAAAAAAAGTGTATATAATAGGTATGGATACCATAAAGAAAGAGAGTGATAATTATGGCAGTTAAATTACGTTTACAACGTTTTGGTTCAAACAAAAGACCATTCTATCGTGTTGTAGCTAGCGAATCAAACAGATCAAGAGATGGAAGATTCCTTGAAATTCTTGGAACTTACGATCCTCTTGTTGGAAAAGTATTAGTTGATAGCGAAAAAGTTTCAAAATGGATGAGCAATGGAGCACAACCTACAGACACTGTTAAAAGTTTATTTAAAAAATATAACGTAACAGGCAAATAAAAAAGGGGGAACTGAATCATGGCTGTTGATTTTGAAAAACTCATAAAAAATATGATAATGCCATTAGTCGTTAACCCAGATGATGTATTAGTTAAGATCTTATCAAGTGATGAAGAAACAATTACCATTCAACTACTCGTGAATGAAGCAGATTTAGGACGTGTGATTGGAAAAGGCGGCAAGATTGCGAGTGCTATGCGTACCATTGTGTATGCTGGTGCATCAAAAGAAGGCAAGCGCGTACACATCGATATTGATTCTTTTTAAGGATGATTTCAATGTATCAAATTGGTAAAATTACAAATACACACGGCATTAAGGGAGAGGTTAAAATCTACAATTTAAGTGATTTTAACCGCTTTTTCGTTGGAAATAAAGTTTATGTCGTCATCAAAGATAAGAAGACAGTGTTTACCATTGAGCGTGTAAGACCTCAAGGGACTGTTTTTATCGTCAAATTTAAGGGTTTTGAAGATATCAATCAAATCTTACCTTATAAAGGTGAATTTCTTTATAGTGATGAAAAACCAGAATTAGAAGAAGACGATTACCACTATGATGATTTACTTGATAAAGATGTTTATGACGAATCAGGTGTGCATCTTGGCGTTATTACAGGTTTAATTCCTGTACCACAAGGACATCTTTTAGAAATCGAAAAGCCTAATGGAAAAAAAGCACTCATACCTTTTGTCAGTGAGTTTGTTATCGATATAGATGATGATAAAGTCATCATTCGACCCATTGAGGGATTGCTATGAAAATAGATATTATAACGATTTTCCCAGAATTTTTTGATTCATTTTTAAACACATCGATTATTAAAAGAGCTATTGAAGAAAATCAAGTAGATATTAAAGCACATCAGCTTAGAGATTTTTCAAAAAGAAAACATCATTACATTGATGATACACCCTATGGTGGTGGGGTTGGTATGCTCATGCAGTTTCCACCCTTTTATGAAGCCATCCATCATTTAAAAAATGAACATACAAAAGTCATTATGCTTTCACCACAAGGTAAACTCTTTAATCAAGAATATGCAAAAAAATATGCTAAAGAGACACATGTTATCTTGCTATGTGGTCACTACGAAGGCATTGATGCACGTGTTGAAAATTTTATCGATGATGAGCTCTCAATTGGTGATTACGTTTTAACCGGTGGTGAAATCCCTGCAATGATTTTTACAGATGCAGTGACTCGCTTATTACCTGGCGTCATCCATGAAGAATCATCTGAACTTGATTCACTACAAAATGGATGGTTGAAGTACCCCCAGTACACAAAACCAGAGTCTTATAAAGGCTATGATGTACCAGACATATTAAGATCAGGCCATCATGGAAACATTGAAATGTGGCGCAAAGAACAATCGGTTAAACGTACAATGCAAAAAAGACCTGATTTGTTTTCAAAGATAGCATTAACTGAAGAAGAGAAAAAAATCGTTCATAAAATAAAGACAACGTTACCTTAAATAGGGTAAATGATTGCTATTTTGACGGTTTTAATATAGAATATTATAAAGAGAATTATGCTTTAAGCATATCTTGTTTAATTTTGAAAGGACATTTGATGATGAAAAGAATCAAAGAACTCGCCAGAAAAAACTTAATCGTTGAATTCTTAGCCATCGTTTTTGTTATTTTTACATTCGATTTTATCTTTATTATGCGTTATGGTTTTGGTGTTGATTTTGCCCACTGGTTAGTGGCATTTTTCAATATTGCAATCGTAATTTCTGTGTTTTCACTGATACGCACAAATAAAAAAAGATATATTGCTTATGTTGTCTATATTTTAGCGATGTTTGCATTCTTTGTTTCTGATAGCACGCTTTATTTATATAAAAAAGATGTTACATCAATTGCGATGCTCTTAGAATCAGGCAAAAATACGATGCGTATTGGATTAAAATATAATCCATTATCGACATATGGCATTATGAATTGGTTGCTTATCATCGCATTCTTATTTGCATCATTAATCATTTTAAGAAAAATTGTTAAATTATACGATGATCAAAGACCACGAAGACATGTTACACGCTTATCATTCATCTTATTTGCTATGATTGGCTTAACAACAAGTCCACTTGTCATTAATGCTTATGACCAAATTACATACCGTACACCAGCTGATAAAACCGTATTTGTTCAAAAGTTCGGATCCATTACATATCATAGTAAAGATATTGTGACATTTATTAGTAATGCAATCAAACCTGTATTATATGCAGAAGATTTTAAAGATTATATTGATGCAAATGTTACTGATAATTTAGCAGATCAATCTTCATTGTTTGGAGTTTTAGAAGGCCAAAATGTTATTTTCATCATGTGTGAAACATGTGAAGAATATGCTTTTACTCCTGAATTAACTCCTAATTACTATCGCTTAAAGAATGAAGGTTTATACTTTAACAATTTTAGAACAGCAGCTAGAAATGACAATACCTATGATGCAGAATTTAAATCATTAACATCTATGATCTATATGCAATCAGATAATTACATGCATACATATGGTGAAAATCAATTTACAAATGCACTTCCTAATGTTCTAAGAGCAAAAGGATATACTGCAAATTCATTCCATGATTTTGAAGGCAGTTTCTTCAATCGTGATATCATACACCCCAACATGGGCTTTGAAAACTATTATGCACTTGAAGATTTAGATGTAGTTGTTGATGATCCAACGATGTGGGTACAAGACTCTATTATGTTTGAGCAATTTAAAGATTTGATTGCACCTATACAGGATGAACCATTCTTTTCATTTATTTTGACAGTGACACCACATGGTAAACATGATTATTATCGAGATAATTTAAGTGAATATTATGCCATCATTGATGAAGATCCAGAACTTAGTGAAAGAGAGCTAGAATACAGAACACTTTTAGCGGCTCAAATGGATGTTGATAAGGCACTAGGTATTTTACTTGATGATTTAGAAGCAAAAGATCTACTTGAAACAACGACCATTGTTTTATATAGTGATCATAAAAACTATTCGAGTTCATATATAACAGATAAGTATACTGAAAACAGTGATATTCCTTACGAAGTTGATAAAGTTCCGATGGTTATCTACAGTTCAGTCCTTGGATCAGGTGAAGTTGATACTTTAGGATCTCATTATGATTTAACACCGACGATGATGGATTTGTTAGGTGTTGAATTCTATGAAGATTTCTATTATGGACAAAGCTTATTTTTAAACCAAAGAGAAGATCGTCCAATCATCTTAGCTTATTCAAGCTGGATTTCGAATGAAATGACCGTATATGATGAACAAATTGTTGCTGGTAATGAAGATTTTGATCGTTTTATGGAAATTCGTTTAGAAGTATTCAACACGATTGATCTCTTCGAAAAGATGTTTATGAGCAACTATTTTGAAGAAGTATTATCCTATAGGATAGATTCCCAGTAAAGTTTATTAAAAAACATCAAATGAGAGTTGAAACTTAATTGATTGTTTGTTATAATAAAAAAGCCGTATCAAATTAGCACGATGGTCCGCTGTCCACGAGACATGAACATTGGAAGAAAGAGAGTGAGTCGAACATGTCAAGATTAAAAGGGCAAGCATTGATTGCAGCGATAACAAGTTCGTACATCAAAGAAGTACCAACATTTAGTCCTGGAGATACTGTTAAAGTATACGTCAAGATTAAAGAAGGAAACCGCGAACGTATTCAGTTATTTGAAGGCCTCGTCATTAAAAGACAAGGTGGAGGAATTTCTGAAACATTTACTGTTCGTAAGGTATCTTACGGTATTGGTGTCGAACGTACTTTCCCATTACATGCACCATCAATCGATCGTATTGAAGTTGCGCGTTTCGGTAAGGTAAGACGTGCGAAGTTAAATTACATTCGTACATTATCTGCTAAAGCATCAAGAATTAAAGAAAAACGATAAGTTTTTGGACTCTTTAAATAATTAGAGGGTAAATCATAAAATGACCTTTCAAAAATTGTAGGATTATCGTGTGGTTTCCAAACTTAGAGAGTAGTAAAAAGCACTGGACTCAATATGAGTTTTCAGTGCTTTTTTTCACTCAAATCCAATGTATGTATTTATCTCTTGATTGGAATATCTTTATTTATCGTGTACATGATTCCATTGCTAATTCTAAAAAATGATTTAATACCTGTAGATGTTTTGATAATGGTCTTAATCTTTAAGTTGGTTGCTTCTATAGGACTAAAACAAACTCTATAGTTTTTAAATATGATTATGTAGTTCTATATTTCCTTTTTCCTCCGATCCAAGGTCCCTTCAAATGTTCTGAGTTCTAAAAGTCTATGATTTCTGAAACGATGAATGAGTTGGTTCAACTCATCATCATATGTTTACTAATCATCTCTGAGATCATCATCAATGGCTAGTAAATAGTCCATAATCTCAGCCTTATACCAGTAACTTTAAAACTTTAGAATATGAATCTTACCAGCATAGATATCTTCGAAGTCCTTTTACAAGAAAATAATGAAACTTCTTGAGCATGTAATAATAACTACATCATGCTCAAGGTCGTTTTTACCTAATCTATACTTATTCATTACTTTAATTCTTATCGTTCTCATGACGTCGTTCAGTGTACGAATGACATGAAAAGAATCTACAGCGATCCTAGCTTTAGAAAAGCTTAACTTAACAGCCTCACAATTGGTTTCTAAATATCCATCACTAAAACTTTGACATGTGATTTTTCAATGATTGGAATTCTAGAGAATTAATCAATGAGATAATGTTTTCTCCTGGTCGAAATGACTTTGATGATCTTGTTCAATTGAGAATCTAAATGCAAACAGGTTTATTTATAGGTATTTATTTTTGCTGTAAACACTTCATCAATACAGATTATTTCAGGCAGTGTTCAAAGATTTGGATTGATCGATGGTCAAAGATATCGATGATTCTTTGAACCGATACTTGAAAAGGACTGCTGTGCCCGTAAACGTATGTGTTGCATCTTTTATATGCTCCAAGATGGATAGATACTTATCCATAAGGGCTTTAAGCTTGTCGCTGCAGAACTTAATGAAGTGCTCAATTAAGCAACGAACTCAAAAATTTTAAAAGCACGAAAGAGAGTTCTAATATTTTAAATTCAATTCATTTACACAAAATTCTTTACACCGCCTCTTGAATTTCAAATTATATGAAAGTATAATATACCCATAAAAACAAGAATTGGGGGGACAATCATTTTTGTAAGTGATTGCAATTTTAAATGAAAAAAATCATGTTTTTTGTACTACTAGGAACTGTAATCCTATATTTTCTTTCTATTACAACGATCATACCTATAAGTAATAAGATTATCTTTGAAATAGATGAAAATCATGAAAATATAGAACTATCTGTTCAAACGAATTTGAGTTATCGATCTATCAGAAACGTCTCAAATGGAACTATCATTAATATTGAGCTACATTCAAATATTGATTTTCAGACTATTGAGAATGAGTTAAGAAATGAGTCTAATGGGGAGCTCAATGATGATGATATCATATTACTTGTAAGAGAGAAAATCAAAAATTACTACTATAGTATTAGAGCAAAATTCTACAATAAATATACAGAATTAGGAACCAAACAAGTTTATGAATCATCACCATTTGTATCACTGATTATACCTGACACCATTATTAATGAGGATAGTTTAACATGGGCAATTAAAAAGTATTCAGCAGACCGATTAGTAAAAAATATATACGTATCTCCGATATATCGACATTCGCCATCAATAGATCCAATAGAGTGTTTATATTCTAGTTGTACCACTGATCCGGTTGAACCTATTCCACTCGATCCAAGTTATCATATCTCATATGCACTTGACACAGTTAATCTTACTGATTATGTTATGAATACTTACAATGGGAATGGGGTTAGAATCGGTATTCATGAAGCATGGTTTCCTGATTATAATGGTGAAGATACTTTGAGTGGTCTTGTTGACAAATATAACTTAGCATTAGCACCGATATATGTACAGTATTATGATATCGATAAAGTTGAGAGATCACTACATGCAACATTGGTTGCTGCAATTGCTGCAGGAAATTATGGTGTTGCTAGAAGTTCTAGTTTATTATCTACTGACATAACAAACCAATATGATTTATATGATTTTTCTGCAATTGATTGGCAAGTTCATCAAAAACAAGTGAATGTCATTAATTTAAGTTTTAATATGACTGGATTCAATTCTACTACGTATAAAACTCTAGCAAGAAAATACGATAAATATGCATATGATAATAATGTTTTATTTGTATTTTCTGCAGGTAACGGTTCATATCATAATTATTTAACATACTCACCAGCAAATGGAAACAATGTCATATCAGTTGGCGGTACTAATATATCTGGAACTATGCGATATACGACATCAAGATATGCAGAAAACAATACATATGATACATCAGTCCAAAAGCCAACACTAGTTGCACCAGGTGTAATGTGGGTTCCTTACGCACCAATATTAACAGAAGAATATATTAATGGTCAGAATGTTGTGACAGAAATCTTACCATCAGGCACAAGCTTTGCTGCACCACTAGTCACAGGAATCATAGCTCTAGGAATGCAAGCGAATCCATTACTAAAGCTTTATCCTGAGTTAGTACACTCATTGATAACAAGTACAGCCAATATGAACTCATTTTACTACAGTGACTTTAGAGGTGGCCTAGAAGATCAAGTTGGTGCTGGTCTAGTTGATGCTCAAGCATTTATAAACGCTGCGAGTTCTAACCAATTTTTTCTATTTAACAATAACATCAATTATCCAGGTACTGTGGCAAACAGTGGTGTTATCAATGTGAGTACTAATCAGACTATAAAGATATCTGCTTTTTGGTACTCTCAAGTATCAACCAATGGGGTCTCTAAGACGATTACACCTTATACAATTAGACTGGAAACAAGTAATGGAATACTTATAGATGAAATGCAATATGATAACAATTTACTTATACTAGAACATACTTTTACCCAAAGTCAAGATGTAATCATTAAGATAATACTTAATGACAATAAACTTGGTAATAATATAGACAAGGGGGCAGTATCATGGAATATTACACATCCATATTAAAAAGATCATTACTCTTTTTAGTCACATTCTTTATTCTTATTATTATCCTTGCTGGTTGTCAAAAAGAATATCCTACACTTGTTGAATACAATCAAAACATCGTTAAGTTTGGTGCGTCATTTGGTGGTTACTATAAATCTGGAGAAGAGATGATATACTCATATGATGAATATGTTAATCATGAGTTAATAAACTTTGAAGGGGCATTTAATGAAGAGATAGAAGAGGCTGTTGATATAATGAATCTGTATAGTGAGACCTTCTTTGAACAATCTATTCTGTTATTTATTTACATTGAAGAACCATTTTACTCTGAGGATGTCAATTTTGAATTATCAGACTTGAAACAGTATAATGAGATTCTGTTCATAAATGTTGTGCATCAGGGCGGAGAATATGATCCATTCACTTCCTATCGGACATACATTTTTATCGAAGTTGATCGTTCATCATTAAAAATCAAAAATGACCACGACATAAATGTCTTACATTTGGGATTACCTGCTCCCAATAGAATTGACACTAAAATCAATTTTGAGCCTAAATTTAGGTTTACATTTAGAGATTATGATGAAAAAAAGGGTACATTCAATATCTTGTGGCGTAACTTTACTTTTAAAGGGACTTTTGAATATGACATATCTGATGATTTTGAAGTGATAGAGATAAAAAATATGCTATTTTCTGAAGAAACACCAAATGTATATGGTGGTAATGATGAACAGTGGCCAACAGAGGGACGATTACTTAATTACTTTAATGATTTGGAACTTACTTTCGAGTTTGGTGATGAAGTATATATAAATTCAAACGAATAATCTCATTGGTTATACCCTTAAAAGAATCAAACAATAGATTAAATTATTAATCTATATTGCATATGACAAAAAAGCTAGTGTCAAGAATTTTGTGTAAATGAATTGAATTTAAAGTATTAGAACTCTCTTTAATGTCGTTAAGATTTTTGAGCTCGTTACTTAATTGGGCACTTCATTAAGTTCTGCAGTGACAAGCTTAAAGCCCTTATGGATACGAATCTGAAATCTCTGATTGCAATCTACAACGTGTCTTTGGTGTATACAGCCTTTAGATCGTTTAATATGTCAGATTTATCTTTAACCCGAACACCACGGAAGACAATTCTAGCGAGATGGAACCAATAGTATTGGTGCATAGCTTTAGGTCATACATTTGATATCGAATCTTTAATAAGTGCTAATCTATCTGTAATATACGATATCTTCGTGATTCAAAAAGATCTTTTCCCAAACTTTTTGTAAAGGTTTATTAAGCATTTTAGATTCGTGATATCATAATTCCCAATATCTTCAGAAATGTGTGAAAGTGATTTTCCTCTTAAAACGTGGTCTTCTCACATCTTTAATCTGTAAACGTCAAGTATTAACAGCTCTTTAAATAATTAGGGGTATATCCTCTAATATTTAAAGCATACCTTATATCCTACAATAATTTAAATACCTGTTTTTGAAGGGGCTAATAGCCCCTTTATTTTTTTGAAAACGAATGAAAATATTTTCATAAATACTTGAAAGCCTTTACACATCATGTTATAATATAAAGTAAATTCTTAACATAAGAAGGTGAAATGATGAGCAACGCAACCATATATGATGTCGCTGGTGCTGCTGGTGTATCTTTAGCAACAGTATCACGTGTACTTAATAATCCAGAAAAAGTCAAAGAAGAAACGAGACTACGTGTTTTAAGGGTTATTAAAGAACTTGGATATCGCCCAAATGTCATCGCAAGAGGCTTAGCATCTAGAAAAACAACAACCGTAGGTGTTGTCATCTCAGATATTACCCGTGCATCTGTTGCAGAAATGCTTGGAGGTATTAGTGATATCGCTCAAAATTATAAATACTCCATCAAGCTTTTTTCAATTCGTGAAGACATGGATGTTGTTGATACATTGCAAGATATCGTCGCTGAACAAGTTGATGGTGTTCTCTATTTAAACGACGAACTATCTGAAAATCGTGTTGAAGATATTAAACGCATGTTTAATTCAAATGGTATACCCTTTGTGTTTGCAAATGTTGTATCTGATGATCCAGATGTGCCAACAGTATCGATTGATTATGAAAAAGCTGGTTACGAAATTACAAAACACATGATTGATGATCATCGTCAAAATGTATACCTCTTATCAACTGCAAGACGTTATTCTGTCAATGATAAAAAAGAAGCAGGATATGTAAGAGCTATGGAAGAAGCTAAGCTCGAACCTAAAATATTTAGAACGAGTGGCGACACAAATATCAATAGACAACACTTTTCAACATTCTTCTCTGATAAGAAGATTGATGGAGCTATTGGTGTTAGAGATTCGATTGCTGTTTCATTTATGAATATTGCAAGAGATAACGGCCGTGCGATTCCAAAGGATATTGCGGTTGCAGGTTTTCAAAATACGAAATATGCACTTCTTGCAAGACCTAATTTAACATCTATTGATGTACCTGTATATGATATTGGTGCAGTATCGATGAGATTACTTACGAAACTGATGAACCAAAAAGAAGTCGATAATATTCGGATTATTTTACCCCATTATATTGTCAAGAGACAAACAACTAACTAAATCAATCAATGACTAGGACAAGTAGGTCTATGTAAACCTAATTAAGAGATTTCATGAGGGTGTAACATGGAAAGAAAACATAAGACTGAAATATACCCTACGAGATTTATTAATATCAAAGTGCTAGAGAAATCTCTAGAACTAAGGTGGTACCGCGGAGATTATTTCGTCCTTAGATATCTAAGGGCGATTTTTATTTAATTTTAAGAGGAGATAGAAACATGAAGCTATATGAAGAATTATTATGGAGAGGTCTGATTAAAGACGTCAGCAATGAAGAAAAAGCACAATCATTACTCAATGATGAAAAAATAAAATTTTACTGTGGTTTTGATCCTACAGGTGAATCTTTAACAGTCGGACATCTTGTACAAATTGTTCGTATGTTACTACTTGAAAAATATGGACATACACCGATTGTTTTAATCGGAGGAGCGACAGGCCTCATTGGTGACCCTAGACAAACCTCTGAGCGAAAGCTTTTAACACTCGATGAATCCTTGCAAAATGCTGAAAAAATCAAGAAACAATTATCATTATTTTTAGATCCAAACAAAGCGATTTTTGTCAATAACTATGATTGGATTAAAAACATTGATATGATTTCATTTTTAAGAGATTATGGAAAACACTTTTCAATCAACTACATGATCGCAAAAGATACTGTTCAAAAAAGACTTGAAGTAGGTATTTCATATACTGAATTTTCATACATGCTAATTCAAGCAATTGACTTTCTTCATTTATATCGAACACTTGATTGTAAGTTGCAATTTGGTGGTTCCGATCAATGGGGAAATATCACAACAGGTCTTGAACTCATTCGAAAGCTTGAAGGAGAAGAATCAAAGGCTATTGGATTATCTTCACCACTACTACTCAAAGCTGATGGTTCAAAATTTGGAAAGAGTGAATCTGGTGCATTATGGCTTGACGGCAATTTAACAACACCCTATGAAATTTATCAATACTTCGTCAATGCATCTGATCAAGATGTTGTTAACTACTTAAAACAACTCACTCTTCTATCAAGAGCTGATATTGAAGCACTAGAAGAAAAGATGAAGACAGAACCAGAGCTAAGAGAAGCACAAAAGAAACTCGCAGAAGAAGTGACGAAACTTGTTCATGGTGATGAAGCATATCAAGAAGCTTTAAAGGTGACAGAAGCATTATTTAGTGGAGATTTCAATGGATTATCACAAAAAGCGTTCAAAATGCTTGAACAAACACTTGATCATGTTGTATTATTAGAGCCTAAGAGCATATTAGATGTATTAGTTGAAACCAATCTTGCACAATCAAAAAGAGAAGCAAGACAGTTCATTCAAAGTGGAGCTATTCAAATCAATGACGACAAAATTTCAGATTTAGAGTCAGTCGTCAATCGACATCATTTGCTCTATCAAAAATATGCCATTTTACGTAGAGGAAAAAAGAAATACGCACTCATCATCTTTAACTAGGAGCTTATATGGACATCCTATTATACAATCCATTATCACGCAATGGAAAAAACGATCATTTTATTGAAAAAATTAAACTTGAATTAAAAAAACAGGGAAACCCTGTTGTTGTTTATAGTTTATTAACCATTGACGATCCGATCGCCTTTATTTCGAACTGCCATCCTGAAGACCGTATCATTTTAGTTGGTGGGGATGGGACCATTAATCGACTTGCAAATCGTATCTATGGTTTAGATATCGTTCAACCTATCTATATTTATCAAGCAGGAACAGGCAATGACTTTGTGAGAAGTTTGAAGACAAAAGATAAGATTGTACCGATTAAAAAATATATTACCCAACTACCTTATGTTGAATTTGAAGATCAGAAACAATATTTTTTAAATGGAACAGGTGCTGGTTTAGATGGTTATGTGGGTTATCTTGTTAATCATTCACGATTCAAGAAGAATAAATTAAACTATTTTAGACATGCTTTTGAAGCTTTTGCTAAATTTAAACCGATCGGTGCACATATCACTGTCGATGGTACATCGTGGTATGAAAAGAAAGTTTGGTTTACGAGCATTATGAACTCACCTTATTATGGTGGTGGTATGAAGATTGCTCCAAAAGCGAACCGTATGACAGAAGAACTCGATATAGTCGTTGTTAAAAAGATACCTAAATGGTTACTTATCTTAATATTTCCAACGATTTACTTAGGTTGGCATGTCATCTTTAAACGCTATGTGAAGATTATTAAAGGTCATGAAGTAGTTATTTCATTTGATCAACCAACATATTTGCAAATCGATGGCGATGTGGAATACCCCATTGAAAAAATAAAAGTATTCTCGATGAAAAAATAAAGGGCAAATTTGCCC
>SBGC01000013.1 GCA_006226985.1 Bacillota bacterium
TACCGAAGTACTTTGATCTGGCGATTACAGGAACCTGGATGTATTTTCCGGATGGATACAAGGGCTTAATTCTGTACCACGCATACGACAACGAATATTATGCTTTTGACAGAGCCTGTTCTTATCAGCCCCAGAATACCTGCTCACAGCTCTGGATGGATAGCACCACGAAGATTTATATGTTCTGTGGTGAATACGTCAATGGTGAGTATAAAAAATGCTGCGATAGTCGCTTTGAAATTCCCGGAGGTTTCCCGGTACAGGCACCTGCCAGCCAGCCGATGCGTATGTACAATATTACCCGCTCCGGGAATACGCTGTACATTGGAAATTGATGCGCCTTGAAACGAATCAGAACTTCAACTTTTCAGCTTTATCCCATAATCCCCAATAAGCGCCAACATCTCCTTCGCTGCCCACTTTCCAGGATTCATCAAAGGATGAAAAATAGAACAATTGGATATTTTCTTGATTTGCCCATTCAAATGTATGAATGAAATATCTCATCGCATTTTCATAGGATGGTACAGCTCCCCCGTATTGTTCCCCTTTAGTAGGCCAACCGGTTTCACTAATAATGACTTTTTTACCTTTAGCGTGGCTAACTGCTAGCTCATACATTTTTTTCATGTATTCTACAGATATTTCAAGTGCGCAATGTTCCCAAAATGGATAACAATTCGCATAAAGAACATCACACGCATCAACTATCTCAGGATAATTAACAAACATATAATAAGCATCTACATAACCAACCGGTATGTTTGGAACTTCTTGTTTTACTCGCTTGATATATTCAATCAATTGCTCGACTTCTAAATCTTCTCGAAGTAATACTTCATTCCCGATAGCAATCATATCTGCGTATCCATTTTTTGCGATTTCGATGATATTTTTGATCTCAATTTCATTATTTTCTAAATCTGAATCAATCCATGCACCAACAAGTGTCTTTAAACCTTTTTCATGTGCAATTCTTGGAACTTCTTCATTACCATTAGTCGTTGAAAATGTTCGAATCCACTTTGTATAAGGTCTAATAACTTCTAAGCGGTCAGCAATTTGTTTTTCAGAGATAACTGATTTGAGACTTGGGTCTTGATCTTCCATGTAAGGACTAAAACTAATTCCTGAGATCTTTTGATTAAGAATGTCTTGAACTTTTTTTTCAAGTAAACTTGTATCTTCACTTACAATAGATTGCTTATGAAGTAAATAACGATTCACGTTTAAATAGCGCATTTGATTCTTTGGTTTAGACATATAATCACCTCTTAAATTTATGATAACACAGGACATTGAAAACGAAAGCTAGTTATGATTAAACATTCACTCCGCGCTTACCTCTAATGATTAAAATCGTTGAAAAAACAACAATATACAAAATACATCCAAATAATGAAATCCAGTTTAAGAGTCCTGCATTTGATGTGCCATATCCAAACGATGGCAAGAACAATATGACGAAGAGAGGAAGTGCAACTGAAATCGCAGTTCCTGAACCTAAAACCATTTCTTCTGCAACTGGTGATTCTAAATTGGGATCGATACCTTTAAGTAGCGCAATACCCGTCGATGCAACACCTGTTAGCATACCAAATAGACCTACAAAATATTCATCTTTGTAGTGTGTGTATATAATTTTCGTCATATATCTTAAATAAAGCAGTGTAAGCACACCCGCTAATATTGATGTAATAATGAGTTGTAAACCATATTCTGATAAGAATGTTAATGTGATCATCATAACCGAACCAGCAATCATAATATTAAATGACAATGATGCGATATTAGACAGCATATAGTTATTTGTCATAAAACGTAAACTCTTTCCTTTACGTTCAATGCGTGTAATGATCTTTTTATAGACAAGAGCATACATGATACCAATGATAAAATTGAACCCTTTTAGTAATCCGAATATTTGATTACCCACTTCACCAGGAAGTAGACCAAGCAAATAGTATGAACCAAATAGGGTAGCTGCTACAGCACCATAAATAATCGATATAATAACAAGTTGTGTTGTTAAACCATCGAGTATTGAAATTTCACGAATGGTGTCAATTTCAATGTTTTGTTTAGCTACAGAAACTTCATCATATTGTCTAGGTTTAAGCATGCCGTTTTTACGACTAATAATGTTGATAAGTGTAACACCGACGGTTCCACCAAAAACAAATCCTAAAAATGCATACGATACACCGAGTGTTCCACCGAATCCTTGGAGTTGCTCATTCCATGTGTTACCTATGGATAGTGCTAATCCAGGACCTTGTCCAAAACCGAGTGCAACTAGCATACCTGAACCAATAAATTTATCACTAAAGAGTGTAAATACAAGGACAATCCCTATGACTGCTTGAAGTGCATACGTGCTTGTAATAAGCATACCTGTTGACCAAATCTTTTTGTTGAGCTTTGCAGGTTCTCTTTTTAAAGCAAGCGCTATAAAACCAATAGCGAGTGCATGATAGACAATTGTATCCATGATTTGTCCATCAAAGAATGTTTCTGTACCAAAGAGAATCGGTGAAAAAATTAAGGATGTTAAAAGACCTAAGAAACCTCCAAGAAGTGATGTAGGTATAACAACCTTGTTAAGGAATGGTGCTTTTGTTTTTAGAATCTTCGCGATAAACATAAACACACCAATCAGCATTAAATAAATAACAATCTGCCACTGCAATAATAGTTCTTCTAACATAAATTAAGCTCCTTTTTTTAAATAATGCATTGCATCTAATATAAGTTTCGGATGATCAATTTTTATATCATATGTTTCATTCTCATGATCAAATGATATGAAGTTTTTTTGAGTTAAAGCAAACCCTTTGATATCTTCTAATAAAAATGACTTGTGAAGATTTTCTTTGTCAAAAGTGATTGATTCTTTCGTGAGGGTGAGCTTAACTTGCCCTTGACTTACTCTTTTTAAATTCTCAAAGTAAATCTCAAACAACTCTCCTTCACTTATTATGGGTTTTTTTAAGATGTCAGGTATGAGTTTTTCTTGAAAGTCTCCCCAATCAACCAAATTATTAAACACTGAATCTTTAATATTGTTATATAAATCAATTTCTCCTATTTTTCCACATGTTGGACAAAATATCTCGTTTCCAGACGTATGTATATGACTATAAGAATTGCATACTGGACATGCGTATAGATAATATTCTAGTCCTTCAGCTTTTGTTTGTGATCGATATGGAATGTGTTGCACTCTGTTCCATTCATAATCATTAAATTTAATGGCAGTTTCCATTTTAGCAGCAATCTCTTCAACGGATAGTGTCTCTAAATCACTCTCTGATAACAACTTATAGAAATGAACATGGTATGCCCCTTTTTTAACATATTTCCCCCACCTTGGTTGAGCGAAAAAGCCACCATTGATTTGACCCATGATGACATCTTTATTGATTTTTTTTATTAATTTAGCAGTTGAAATATAGTCTGTTGGTGTTTCTTTTCCAAAATATGATGCATTCCCCTCTGGGAAAAGCATCACACCACGATTCTTTTTGTTAAACGTCTGAATAATTTGTTTTATTGTCTGAATATCAGATTGTCCTTTTCTCTTCATGATTGACGTTACAATGTGATTTAAACCAAATCTCATCATTGGCTTCGTGTATAACAAAGCATTAGCAACTGGATATGGATAATACTTTAAAAACATACCTAAAAATAAGGGATCATTAGGTTGTGTGTGATTCGCAATTAAAAAATAAGGTGATTTTCTTTTTGGATGAAAATCTGTGTAAGTAACTTTGAATTTGAACCGGTGATTCGCAAATATTTTTAATCCGATGCGTCCGATTTCTTCTCTTATGCTCATAGACCCTCATTTCTCCCCAACTGTTTTTATCATAACATAAATATTTTGAATTTAAAACTATATTTGGTTGTTCTTAGGAACAAAAAACACTTCAATTTATCATGTATTTCTGTACATAAAATAAAAAAAAAGAAAATTTTGATGATAGAGTCAGATATATGTTTTTT
>SBGC01000058.1 GCA_006226985.1 Bacillota bacterium
ATTAGTGTGTGTTTTTATCTTTTTAATTAAAGGTGCAGACTTTTTTGTTGTCTCATCGAGTTCAATTGCTAAAAAATTAAAAATGTCTCCATTAATGATCGGTATGACACTTGTTGCTTTTGGTACATCCTTACCAGAACTTGCTGTCAGTTTTATATCAGCGATTACGATTGAACCAGGACAAACATCTGATATTGCAATGGGAAATGTGATTGGATCCAATATTGTAAATATTACACTTATATTAGGGGTAACAGCCATCACCCTACCCATCATTGTGAGTAAAAAGATGAATTCAAAAGAATTACCATTTTTGATGCTATCATCTATCGTTGTTTTAATCTTAAGTTTACTTTTTCAAAGTGATTATCTCATCGTCTGGTGGGAAGCTCTTATTTTGTTATCACTCTTTATTTTTTATATGGTTGTGATGATTAAAACATATAAAAATTCTGCTGTTAATGATGAGATAAAACTTTTAAGTAATCAAAAAGCTACAATTTTACTCATATTAGGCATATCCATGGTTTCCTCTGGTGGATATTTTGTTACACAAGGTGCCACTTTCTTATCAACTGAATTTTTAGTATCATTATTAAATATGGATTTCTCAAAGGCAACGACACTTGTTGGTTTATCAATTGTTGCAATAGGAACATCCTTACCTGAGCTAGTGACGTCGGTTGTTGCTGCTAAAAAAGGTGAGAATGAAATCGCCTATGGTAACCTTGTTGGTTCAAATATATTTAATATCATGTTTATTTTAGGATTAACAGGTCTTGTTAAACCTTTAGGTATCAATTTTGATGTGATGATTGACATGTATATCTTATTAGGCATCACAGCTTTAACAATTATCATTTCGATCACAAAACAAAAAATCACCAAAATTGAAGGATCTATTTTAGTGATTTCGTATGTTATTTATTTAACGTATATTATACTAAGAGCTTTTAATCTTTTATAGTTATTTCTTTGGTGGTAATGGGAAGAAAATGGATGTCTTTCTCGCATATTCTTGAAAAAGTGGGTTATCTTTATATTTCTTTTCGAGGAGTGGTATACCGCTGACAAATAGAAGTAATAACGTAATCAAAAGCGGACCGACAAATCCAAATAAGGATAATATTTCAAGTGTAGCAATCGATACAATCCAAACACTCCACCACATGAGTGATTCACCAAAGTAATTGGGATGTCTTGTATATTTCCATAAACCACTTTGCATAATCTTTCCTTTATTTGAAGGATCTTTCTTAAATGTTTTTAATTGTGCATCACCAACAGCTTCAAAGTAAAATCCAATCAACCAAAGCAGGATACCTAAGCCTAAAATGATAAACTCTAAAGGCTCGTCAACTGCTTTTTTTGTTTGCATCGAAAATTGAATAGGTAATGAAATGATATAAAGTAACAAACCTTGTAGCATGAAGACTTTTAAAAAGGCTTTAAGTGGAATATTGGTTTTCCATTTATT
Source organism: Bacillota bacterium (assembly GCA_006226985.1). Lineage (GTDB taxonomy): Bacteria > Bacillota_I > Bacilli_A > Acholeplasmatales > Acholeplasmataceae > Peloplasma. Next base: position 1,478 of record SBGC01000058.1, read on the forward strand.
ACGCATATTGACATAACGATAATCTTCTGGTTTATTCCAGTTTCTAAGCCCAATGTAGAAGAATAAACGGAATCCCCAAATAAAGACAAGAAGTGTAACTGCAAGTGGTATATATGTGTAGTTACCTGTGTAGATTAAGCTTGTTAAAGCTACTACAACAAATCCTAAACCCCATGCCATATCAGCTAAACCATTATTTTTCTTCACTTGAGCAATGATGAAAAAGATGACAAAAAATACAAACAGCGTTAAAGCAGTAAATAGATACATTATTTTTCTCCTTTGATATAGGCAACAGCAACTGAGCCTATACCTGCATTCATCGCAACAATCGTTGAGATTTCCATGACATATGTCGGTTTCTTACCTAACATCTCTGTTAATGCTTTTTCATATTGTTCGACACGATCGAGTGCTTTTGCGTGTACAATCGCATAATCAACAATACCACTTTCATCATGTATCTTTTTCATAAAGCTTAAAATTTTCTTATCAGCTGTTTTTATGTTGAAACCTTTATCAAAGATGATACCTTCACCATGTTCATCAATTGAGATAATTGGTTTCAAGTTAAGAGCTTGAGCAACAACTTTTTTTGCTTTCTTTAAACGTCCAGAACGAATCATGTACTTTAATGTTTTCACACTAACTAATATTCTTGAATGAGGAATGAGCGCTTCAACACCTTGAATAACTTCATCAAAAGATTTACCTTGATCAATCATTTCTGCAGCTTTCATGACTAACAAACCTTCAGCACCTGAATTTTGTTTAGAGTTGATTACATAAATCTTTTTATCAGGAAAAGCTTTGCTAGCTTCAACAAAAGCTTGATACGTTCCACTCATCTTTTGTGATACTGTCATCACAATGACTTCATCATAGTAAGTAGTTAAAAATGAATAGAGGTTTTCCAATGATTTAACATTTGGTTGACTCGATGTTGGATAGACTCCTTGAGCATCCATGATTTGATAGAAGCGGTCGTTATGAATGGTTAATTTATCAAAATAATTTTGATCATCAATCATCAAATTGAGTGGTACCATATGAATTTGATATTTTTCAATCATTTCAGATGGTAAATCAGCTATCGAGTCCGTTACCAAAGCGATAGGATATTTTCGCTTATTTGCAGTTTCAAATTGACGTTTCATATCATCGACTTTTTGTTCGATAATTTTAGCATAACCGTCAAAATATGAAAAGACATGCTCAGGTTCATTGGTATGAATATGGATTCTAACTGTTCGATTCGTTCCAGCAACGACTAAACTGTTACCAAAAACGATTAAATCACTTTTAATTCTTTCAACATTTAAGTTTTCACCACGTACTAAAGCTTCTGTACAATAACGATATTCAGAATCTTCTAAGTGATCGACATGCATTTCTTCGATGTGTTCATGTTCATGTGTCATGACGACATCTTCGCCTTTAAAAGCTTTAATAAATCCTTCAACAAAATGAACAAAGCCTTTAGCACCGGCATCAACAACCTTATTTTCTTTTAAAATAGGTAATAAATCAGGTGTCTTTGCGAGATCTTCTTTAAGTGATTCATATGCTTTAGATAATAAGTCAATAAAACTACGTGATGCATTTTTAAGCGTACTAAGCGTTTTTGCAAATTGACGCATCAATGTTATCATCGTGCCTTCCACAGGCTTAGCGATGGCTTTATACGCTTGATTTGAAGCATTTTCAACAATTTGAACAAATTTTTCTGGTGTGATATCGTCTTCTTTAACAGCCATGGAAAAACCATAGATGTATTGTGCAAAAATGATACCAGAATTTCCTCTGGCACCAACGATTGCAGCATCAGCAATCGATTGCATAGTTTCTTCACTTGTCTTTCCTAATCTCGCTTTTTCAATGATGGTTGTCATCATAGAAGCTAGATTGGAACCTGTATCCCCATCAGGAACTGGGAATACATTAATTGCATTCAACCCATTCTTTTCGGAAATGACGTTTTTTGCTCCAATGATAAATGATTTATAGATCAGTTCGTTTGTTAAAATGAGATTTGACATGGCAAGCTCCTTTAAAAGATAAGATTGTATAATAGGTAAGCGATTGTACTTGTTGATGCACCTAAGAAGGTTCCCCAAGTTAAGTCGATTAAAGTGATTTGAATTGGCCAATCTTTAAGAGTTGCTAAATTCGTTAAATCGTATGTAGCGTATGTGATAAAACCAAAGATTGCTCCTGTAAGTAGCACTTTCCATATATTTGAATCTGGTCCAACATTTGGCATTAATACAAAATAAACCAAACCTGCTATAAATAGCAAATAAAAAATAATTGCAGCTACCCAGTTAACATCAGCTTTTAACAAATGTCCGATTTGTTTTTGATATAAATCTTTTGCGATAATACCCAACCATAAGAGATCGATTGCAAAAAACACTACAAATGAAATACCATAAAGTTTTAGAAATGTCATAATGAATACCTCCATATATACCTATTATATCAT